>JAFZKA010000020.1 GCA_017551925.1 Bacteroidaceae bacterium
CAGTCGGAGGCGGTGCTCCTCTTGAGAAAGAGGGCTTTGACGTAGCAGCACTTTATCCGGTCAACGCTTCAGTCAACCGGTTTGTTGAGGACAAGCAGGTCACCATCATGGGGTCGGCCAGCCTGTCATCAGGCGGTATGAGCAGCTTCGGCGGCATGCGTATGAGCGGCGGCATCGGTAGCGGCGGCATGATGGGCGGCATGATGGGCGGCTTCGGCGGCGGCATGGGCGGCGGCGGTGGCGTCAGCAAGAACTACTCTGCCGGTGCTAACTTCGCTATCAACCTTGGTAAGGAGATTTCTTCAGATAACTATCAGTATGAAGTTGGTGGTAGTGTCAACTGGAGCCACAGTGACAGTGAATCATCTTCAAAATCATCAGGTGAGAACTTCTATGCAACAAACGCCGGTGCTCCTGGTGCTGTAAACCACACATGGAACAACAGATACAGTGAGAACGGTAGCGGCAGCAACAGCCTGAGTGCCCAGATGCGTATTGAGTGGAATAAGGATACATATACAAGCCTTCTGTTCCAGCCTCAGTTCTCATACAGCAAGTCAGACAGTTGGAGCAAGAGTTATTCAAGAACTTTCAAGGATGATCCTTATAAGTTTGCCAGCGATCCTCTTGATTCAACCACAGTTTATTCTTCAAAGGCTGCTGTTCCTGCAAAATATGCTGATTTCATAGATCAGATAAAGATAGATCCCGCATCACTTGATCCAGAAGGTGATCTGATCGATTCTCTTAAGCGCATGTATGATGAGTCTATCTGGAATATCCAGAACAGTAACTCAAAGAGTACAAGTACAAGTACAACTGCCAGCGGTACAGCTCAGTTCGTTCGCAGATTCGGTAACCGTGGCCGTAACGTTTCATTGCGTGGTACTTACAATGTCAGCAATTCAAACAGCGAGCAGTTCTCACGCAGCGAGCAGATGTCACACAACTATATTATGAAGACCAAGTCATATGAGAGACATGACACACTGCTCAACCGTTACAATGACAACCCCAGCAACCGCCAGACTTATAGCGTTCAGGCAACCTATTCAGAGCCTATCGCTACCGGAACATATCTGCAGTTCAGTTATCAGTTCCAGTACAGCGCTCAGAACAGTGACCGTGCTACTTACAACATGGCCGATGCTCTTGCTCAGACTTGGGGTAATCCTGACTGGATTTATGAGGATGGTCAACTTTCACGCGATGAGAAACTGAGCACCAACTCATTCTATTACAACTATGACCAGACTGCTCAGATTCAGTTCCGTAAGAACGCTACAGACCAGTCATACAACTTTACTGTAGGTCTCTCTGTATTGCCTCAGTATTCTAAGATGAATTATTCAGGTATGGGCGTTACCGATACCCTGCTGGAGCGTACCGTATTCAACTGGACTCCTACCGTTCAGTTCCGTTACAGAGTAACCCGTCAGGAGCAGATCAACATCCGTTATAACGGTCGTTCAAGCCAGCCTCAGATGTCTCAGTTGCTTGACATCCGTGATGATACAGACCCGTTCCGCGTATCAAGCGGTAACCCCGATCTGGATCCTACTTTCAACAACCAGTTGAGCATCGGTTATCAGAAGTACAATCCTGTAACCATGGGTAGTTTCAATATCAATGCAAGTTTGAGCAATACTCTCCGTCAGATTCAGAACAAGACCACTCTTCTTGAGAATGGTGGTACTGAAAGCAGACCTGAGAATATGGCAGGTTTCTGGGCTAACTGGAATTCAAACCTCAATCTTACATACAACTACACATTCCCCGATGACCGTTATTCAATCATGTCTAACACCACTGGTAGTTTCCAGCATCAGGAGAGTTGGGCACAGATCATGGGTGGCGATGCTCAGTTGCGTAAGACCAACACCACAGGTGCCAATGAGAGTTTGAGTGCAGAGTATCGTGATGATTATCTGACAGTATCACTTGATGGATCTCTCCGTTACAGCCACTCAACCAATGACCTGCAGCCTGAGCGTGACATGGATACTTATGACTTCAGTTATGGTACCAGTCTTATGGCTTACATTCCTTGGAGAAACATGCGTATCGGTTCTGACCTGAACATGAATAGCCGTCGTGGTTATGACTCAGGTATGAATACTGATGAGCTTATCTGGAATGCTTCTATGTCATTCTCATTCCTCAAGGGTAATAAGGCCAGCCTGTCACTTGCAGCATATGATATCCTGCATCAGCGCAGTACCGTTAACCGTTCAATGAGCGCTACTTCACGTACTGATACTGAGAGCAAGAGCATTACCAGCTACTTCATGGCTACACTGACTTATCGTCTGTCACTGATGGGTGACCGCAACTCACGTGCACAACTCCGTGGCGGCATGGGCGGCTTTGGCGGCGGCATGGGCGGCTTCGGCGGCGGCATGGGCGGTGGAATGCCCGTGGGCGGCGGAATGGGAGGCGGCATGATGTTCTAAGTCATCCCACACCAACAAAAAATAAATCAGGGAATCCTTCGGGGTTCCCTGATTTA
>JAFZKA010000021.1 GCA_017551925.1 Bacteroidaceae bacterium
ATCTGGACGGCGGTGGTCCATATTCCCAACGAGCCCTCCTGACCTATACCCAGATTGTTACGCAGCATTGTTGAGACCGGCGTGAGCAACAGCATGTGGATGAGGTACATTCCGTAACTGGCTTTTGAAACGGGGACAACAATCTTGTTATAGAAGCTTGATGAGCTCTTGATACGCTTAAAGAGCAGTACAGTACCGATGGTCATGAGGGCTACACCGATGGTGTCATTATACCAGGTGCTCTCCATGAGGACGGTCTTGGGCGTGGGTCCTGTTATAGGGAACTGGCCGTCCGTAATGCTCAGCGCATGATAGGCGTATCCTCCGGCTACGATGGCCATTCCTATGAGCAGCAACGGCAGGCTGATGCAGAGTGTACGGGACAGTTTGGATTCTGTACCGAACCGGCGTACATACAATCCCACAAGGAGGTATCCCACCATTCCGCTTACGTAGTAGAAGGCTCCGTAGGGATTCCAGTTACATTCACCCCACAGGGGATAGTTTGCCACGCTGGGCAGCCAGCCTGAGCCGTAAGCAAGTGTAAGGTCACCCGGTGTAAGCCATACGCGCAGGATAGGTATTATAGTGGTGAAGAGCCAGATGAGGAGGTATATTCTCAGCTCCCGCTTGCTGACACGCTCTGCCCAAGGTGACAGCACAGGCATAATGAGATATAACCCTACAAGCATATATACGAACCACAAGTGTACGGCCGTGTAATTGAAATTAAACAGCAGGCTTTTGAGGTTGGTCACGGGATTGCCCCATACGAAGGCGTATGCGATGGACCAGACTATGAACGGTACCAGAAGCCGGCGCACGCGGCGGCGGAAGAACTCACCCGATGAATACTGCAGCGGGAACAGCAGGAAACTTGAGGCGATGATAAACAGCGGAACTGCCATGCGGGACGCTGAATCAAACAGCGAAACCCAGAAGAGGTCTGACGGAGTGAGTATCTGCGTGTCATAGCCGTTCAGGTAGAAGGGCTCTGAGCTGTGTACTAACATTACAAGGAAACAGGCTGCGATACGGAGCCAGTCAACCCATACTACTCTCTGCTGTTGTGTTGTTTCTGTTGCCATTATGATTGGAATGTTGTATGTGCAAATGTAATGATAATATCAGTGATTTGTCGTATTGACACAGGGAACCGATCCATTTGTGTCATTCCTGAAGGAACTGTGAGGGTGTGAGGCCGGTGACATTCTTGAAGAGGCGGCTGAGGTGATGGGGGTACTCGAAGCCCAGCAGATAGGCAACCTCTCCTACAGAGAGACCTTTCATGAGGAAGTTCTTGGCCTGGTCTATTACGAAGGTGTGGATGTAGCCAATGGCGGTGCCACCGGTGGCCTGATGGATCATATCGCCGAAGTAGCGGGCTGAATAGGCCAGCTCTGCGGCACAGTATGAAACTGTGGGGATGCCCTTGTTATGCTGCAGACCTTTTGAGAAATAATCTACCAGCAGGCGGTGGAATCGTTTGAGGATATCGCTTTCGCCGCTTTCCTTTTGGGACTGTTGTCTCAGATAGATGCGCTGGCAGTATTCAAGTATGAGCCCCAAATAACCGGTCAGTATATTACGGAGTGCAGGGGAATCAGGATTTTCCTGCATTTCCTTGCGCATGGTGGCAAGAAGAAGTGAGAAACGCTCATATTCAGAAGTGGTCATGCGGAGCCAGTCTGTATGAAAATAGGAGAAAAACTGGTATTTATCTATCCGGTCTTCCAAAGGAGAGTCCTTGAGCAGTTCAGGCGACCAGAGCAAAACCCAGCCGTTGATGTAAAGAGGTGTTCCATTATCCTCGGCTCCACCAATCTGGCCAGGTGCAACTGCAATGATGGAACTGTCGGCCACCACAATGGATTTGGTGCCATAAGACAGATACTTAGGGAATTGCTGCTGGATAAACAGACCGTAAACGCCGTAATTGTTGAGGCTGCTGCGGAACGGTGACACCTCATCATAACTGATGAGCGCCAGTTGGGGATGCAGTACCGGAGCGCCTACATAACGGGCATAGACATTAGGGTTATCTACCTTAAGAATGGTTTTCATACAAACGCAAAATTACAAAAATCTGCGAAATTGGTATAAAGTGGGCAAATATCTGTACAAGAAGTTGCAGGCAAGGCAGTAGTTTTGCTGCATGAAACAGACATTATTGATTATAGCTGTGGCGGCCATGATGCTGCCGGGCTGCAACAGGAACAGTAATATGAGTACACTGAATCTTACACAGGAGTGGGACAAGACGTTCCCAAAGTCAGAGTTGGTAAACCACAGCAAGGTGACATTCCATAACCGGTACGGCATTACGCTGGCAGCCGATATGTATGTACCCAAGGACGCCAAGGGCAAGTTGCCGGCCATAGCGGTGAGCGGACCGTTTGGTGCGGTAAAGGAGCAGACCAGCGGTATCTATGCTCAGCACATGGCCGAGAGGGGCTTCCTGACCATTGCTTTTGACCCGTCATTTACGGGTGAGAGCGGCGGCGAGCCCAGAAGGATGGCATCGCCCGATATAAACACCGAGGACTTTATGGCAGCGGTTGATTTCCTGTCAGTGCAGGATAATGTGGATGCGGAGCGCATAGGTATTATTGGTATATGCGGCTGGGGCGGTATGGCCATCAACGCGGCAGCGCTGGATCCCAGGATAAAGGCAACGGTGACATCGACCATGTATGATATGTCACGTGTTACACGCGAGGGTTATTTTGGCAGTACTGACAATGAGGATGCACGCGATGCACAGCGCAAGGCATGGGCAGAGCAGCGTACAGAGGATTATCGCACGGGGACATACAAGCGTGCGGGCGGTGTGGTGGACCCGCTGCCTGAGGATGCCCCTTGGTTTGTAAAGGATTACTATGACTACTACAAGACTGAGCGCGGATACCACCCCCGTAGCGGCAACTCAAATGACGGATGGAATGTAACAGGTACTATGTCATTTTTGAACCAGCCGCTGCTGGATATGGCAGGAGAAATCAAGACCCCTGTGCTGCTTATTCACGGTGAGAAGGCCCACAGCCGTTACTTTAGCGAGGGTGCTTTTGCAAAACTTAAGGGTGACAACAAGGAGCTGATGATTATACCCGGTGCTGTGCATACTGACCTGTATGATGACCGTGCGGGCGTGATACCCTATGACAAGATGGAGGCGTTCTTTAAGACAAACCTGAAATAAGATGAGACAGATATTGATGATTATGGCAGCTATGCTGCTGACTTGCTGCTCAAAGGAGAGTGATGTAAAGGCACAGCCGGCACAGGGAACGGATGATATGGGAAAGACGCTGGTGGTGTATTACAGTTACACGGGTAACTGCAAGGATATTGTGACGGAACTGACCAAGCAGATTACCGCCGATGTGCTGGAGATAGAGCCGGCCGAGAAGGGCCTGAAGTATGAGGCAAACAACTATGCGCTGGGTACACAATTGCTGAATGCGATAAAGGCCAATCCTGACGATGCTGACAGTTATCCGGCCATTGACCCTGTGAACGTGAGCCTGGACGGTTACAAGAACGTGATAATAGTAACGCCGCTCTGGTGGAGCCAGATGGCTGCCATAATGCAGACGTACCTGTTCAATAACAAAATGCAGATGGCCGGTAAGACAGTGGCCATGATTGTGTCAAGCTACAGCAGCGGCATAAGTGGAGTGGTGAATGATGCCAATCGGTTGATTCCAGACGTAACTTGGGCTGGAGATGCACTGTGGATCAATAACAGCAACCGTTCCAACAGCAGCGCGCTGATAGAGAAATGGCTGCCCACGCAAAACTTTCAAACTTCCGGCAATCTTGAACAGAAACTCTATCTGACCATTGGCGGAGTGACAAAGACGGCGACGCTGGTGAACAACACATCGACGGAGGCTCTGGTAGAACAGCTCAAGAATGGAGACATTACTTATGAAGCTCATGATTATGGCAACTTTGAGAAGGTGGGTCCGCTGGGTTACACGTTCCCGCAGAACAATGAGCAGATTAATACCGTACCGGGTGATCTTATACTCTATCAGGGCAGCAACCTGTGCATATACTATGACACGAACTCATGGAACTTTACCCGAATAGGCAAACTGGACAATATGACTCAGGCTGACATTAAGACATGGGTGAATGCAGGTGGAGGCAATGTTACCGTTACGCTGTCTATAAAGGATCCTACGACAAAAGTGAGTACAGCTAAAGCAGACGTTGGTGAGAATGTGACCTATACACTGCAGGGAACTTTAGCGCAGGCCGGAACAAAGGGGTTTGTCATTGAGAACGGAAAGAAGATATTCAGATAGAATGACATAAGGATGACAGATGCGGTCCATTTGTGTCAAATGGTTGTCTGCAGACAATAACCAAAACCGGGACGGGTAACCAGATGGCCGGCATAGGGGCCTATTTTCTTACGGATGTGTGTGATGTTGACATCGACCGTTCGTTCAGATACAACCACGTCATCGGGCCAGGCTATATCCAGCAGTTCCTCACGTGAGAAAACACGATCTGGGTTTTCCAAGAATAGTTTAAGCATCACATATTCTGTTTTGGTAAACGATACCGGCTTTCCGTCAATCAGTACCAGTTTGCTGTCTATATCAACCTGGACGCCGCGTATGCGCAGTCCATTGCGGACGGCTCCAAGACGGGCCTCAACTACATTCATAACATAATCACCGGTCTTCTCACATTCGGCAATGAAATCGCCAAAAACGGTACCGTTGTCATAACCGTAAATGTGATTATCCAGATTATCTATGTTTTTTTGCTTAAGTCTGTTTCTCAGGGCATTGATGCGGTTCTCTATTGCCTCTGAATCTGAATACTGCTGTTCCTCACGCCTGCCGGACAGGACCTTGTTCATCTGATTCACTGCATCGCCCACAAATGTCACCATCTGTGAAATGGCCTTGTTCTGTTCAGGGGTGAAAGTGATCTTTTTTTCCCACTTGCGGCGCATGATTCGGGCTATATTGAAGAAACTGTCACTGACAGATTCCAACTCACCTATCTGGCGGAGCATGGAACGTATCTTCTCTTTGGAGTCATCAGATAGGTGGGCATCACCTACATCACCAAGATATCGGCCTATCTCATTCTCCATGCGGTCACTCTGGTCCTCATATTTCTCTATGCGCTCATAGAGCTTGAGCCATTGGTCCTCATTAGCCAAAGTTATTTCATGGACAAGATTAAACATCTTGCTTATACGCTCACCGAACACGACAATCTCTTTCTGTGCCTGAAGTATTGATATTTCAGGTGTCTTCATCAGACCGCCACGGATGTATTGAAGGCGGAACTCATCCTCATCATCCGTCTTGCGTGGCTTGATGATACGGCATACCAGCTTTTCCAATTGCGGGATAAAACCTATCAGTATGGTTGTGTTGATCACATTGAATCCGGTGTGGAAAGCCGCCAGCGCAAATGTCAGCCTGGTGGGGTCAATTGTATGGGCTGTGGGGGCAAGACCTACCACACGGCATACAGTACGCACAAACGGGTAGAAAACCGCAAGCACCCAGAGTACGCCGAACACATTGAACACCAAGTGCGCCATAGCAGCACGGCGAGCCTGGGTATTGGCACTTAGAGCCGCTATGTTTGCGGTGAGTGTGGTTCCTATGTTCTCACCCATAACCAATGCTATACCCTGGAATATGGTTATTGTTCCGGTGGAGCAAAGCACCATAGTGATGGCCATCAGTGCGGCCGATGACTGGGCTATGCAAGTCAGCACCGTTCCAATGAGCAGGAATAGCAGAATGGTCCAGTAACTGCCAGAGTCAAAGGACGCAAAGAAATTAACCACTTCCGGTTTGCTGGCCAGATCCATCTCGATTCCGGTCTGCCTGAGCAAACCCAACGCAAAGAGCAGGAAGGACAAACCAAACAGAAAGTCTCCAAAATAACGGTGTTTACCTATCTGAATGATGATGATGCCTATCAGGAATGCAGGCCATACCAGATTCGCTATGTTGAATGAGAATCCAGCCGACATTATCCAGGCACTCATGGTGGTACCTATGTTTGCACCCATTATGACCGATATGGCCTGAGTGAGCGTAAGAAGCGCCGCGTTTACGAATGACACCGTCATTACGGTGGTTGCGGCCGATGACTGAACGGCAACGGTTACAAGTGCGCCGGTGGCAACACCTGAGAACCTGTTTGTGGTCATAGCGCCAAGAAGGTGACGCAGCCCCGGACCTGCCATTTTCTGCAGAGCCTCGCTCATCACCTTCATACCATAAATAAGGAGTGCTATCGACCCCAGAAGTTTCAAAACAACAAGCATATTAACCTATTAATTACGTTACAAAAATAGGTTGTATATGCCGTCTGGAAAAGAGGCGATTTCAATTATAACAAAATCTTAACATCGC
>JAFZKA010000022.1 GCA_017551925.1 Bacteroidaceae bacterium
TAACCTTACCACCGGTATGACCGGCGGACAGGACAGTGCCGGCACCAACAAGTTTGAGGCTATCTGCCGCGGCATAGGTGTTGATCCTGACCATCTTAAGGTTGTGGTTCCACTGCCACAGAACATGGAGGAGATTACACGCACTCTGCGTGAGGAGATTGAATATCAGGGCCTGTCGGTTATCATACCACGCCGTGAATGTATCCAGACACTTGCCCGTAAGGCAAAAGCTAAAGCAGCACAGAAATGAAGACAGATATAATTCTTGCAGGCGTAGGAGGACAAGGTATCCTCTCTATCGCAACAGTCATTGGTCAGGCCGCCCTTGAGGAGGACCTGTACATCAAGCAGGCCGAGGTTCACGGAATGAGCCAGCGCGGCGGTGACGTACAGTCAAACCTGCGTATCAGTGACAAGCCCATAGCCAGTGACCTCATTTCACTCGGTCAGGCCGATATCATTATCGCCATGGAGCCCATGGAGGCCCTGCGTTACAAGCACTACCTTAGCAAGGAGGGCTGGGTAATCACATCATCCAACCCCTTTGTGAATATCGGCAACTATCCTGACAAGGATGCCATTATCAATGAACTAAAGGAACTTGGTAACGTTATCCTGATTGATACTGAGGAACTTGGCAAGGAGCACAAGATGCCCAAGGCTGTCAACATGATTCTTTTGGGTGCTGCCTCAAAGGCTCTCAAGAGCATCAGTTTTGACAAACTCTGCCAGAGCGTGCGTACCATATTCGGTGCCAAAGGCGATGCTATTGTAGATATGAATATCAAGGCCCTTGAAATAGGCCGTAACTGTGAATAAACCCCAATGAAAACGCTGATTCCTGTAAACGTCATTGACGATTATCTTGAGAAAATAGAGGTACGTGACCTAAACAAGGCCTCCATCCGCCAGGTGCTGGCATGTGAACTGAACGCTGAAAAGATTACCGGTCAGGAGTTCATCCATTTTGAGATGGGCGTACCGGGCATTCCGCCATCGGCAGTAGGTGTTAAGGCACAGAAAGAGGCTCTTGACCGTGGCGTGGCCTCAAAGTACCCTAACATTGAGGGCATCCCTGAACTCAAGGAGCAGGCAGCGCGTTTCGTCAAGGCATTCATCAATACCGATATCCAGCCCGGTCACTGCACTCCCACCTGCGGCGCTATGCAGGGTACCTTTGCCGCATTCCTGCTCTGCTCTCAGATAGACCCCAAGAAGGATACTATCCTTTATGTTGATCCGGGATTCCCCGTGCAGAAGATGCAGGCTCAGGTAATGGGCGTAAAGACCGCCCAGTTTGACGTGGCCGATTTCCGTGCTGAGAAACTTGGGCCCAAGTTGGAGAGTTACCTCAAGCAGGGTAACATATGCTGCATAGTATATTCCAATCCCAACAACCCCAGTTGGATGTGCCTTACTGAAGAGGAGATCAAAACCATCGGTCAGTTGGCCACAAAATATGACACCATCATCCTTGAGGACCTTGCCTACATGACAATGGACTTCCGTCGTGATGGACTGGGCATACCCTTCAAGGCTCCCTATCAGATAAGCGTATCACACTACACTGACAACTACATCATGATGCTCAGCGGCAGTAAGATTTTCAGTTATGCCGGTGAGCGTATTGCTGTGGCCTGCATATCGGACAAACTCTATGAGCGTCACTTTGAGACACTGCAGAAACGTTACAACATCTCACGCTTTGGTGCAGTATATGCTTATGATATGCTTTACGCAATGTCATCGGGCGTAACTCACTCTGTTCAGTGTGCTATGGCTGCTATGCTCAAGGCTGCATGTGACGGTGAGTACCAGTTCCGTGAGGATATACGCGAGTATGCACGCCGCACTGAGAAGATCAAGGCAGCCCTGCTGCGCAACGGATTCAACATCACCTATGACAAGGACCTGGAGGAGCCGGTGAGCAACGGATTCTTCTTTACATTCGGCTATAATCTGCCTGACGGCACTCCTATGGAAGGTGGCCAGTTGCTGCATGATCTGCTCTACTTTGGCATAAGCGGAATAGTGCTCTCATCTACCGGCAGCACACGTCAGGGCATTCGCGGCTGCTCATCAAACATCCGTGATGACCAGTTCCCAATTCTTGAGGAACGCCTGCGCCTCTTCAACGAAGCTCATAAATAGTAAGAGAACTTTTTGGGGTATCAGTATTAGGAACTCCGCAGAACTATCAGTTTGGGGAGCAGACGCTCCTTGGCTACGCAAACCCTTTCCGGACCCTAAACGGCGAACTCCTCCATCCTAGCCACCTGCGGTGTCTAGTCGTCGTCGGACAAGCGCCGTTTTTAACGGGATCCTCCCAAGGTCTTGCGCTTAACGCCAAGTCACTGATGCTCCCCAGACTGATAGTTCTGCTCCTGCAAATCGCAAGCCTGATACCGATACCCCAAAAAGTTCTGTGCACCTGGAATCATTATAGAGATGGAGACATTTGCTAATAAATCGTTGTTTTAAAGACGTATTTGCTGTAACTTGCCGTTCTGTAGCCGGAAAGGGTTGCAAAAGAGGATGAGAACTGACTCCATTTCCGAAATTGATCTGGCTTTAAAGTGTGTCCGTAAGGACCAGAAAGCCCAAGGAGAACTGTATACACGGTATGCAGGCAGGCTCTACGCTGTCTGTTTCCGATATATCGGCAATAAGGAGGAGGCTCAGGATCTGATGCATGACGCTATGATAAAGGCTATGGATAGTATCAGGTTATTCCATTACAGCGGTGAAGGTTCACTTTATGCCTGGCTCAGACGGCTCACAGTCAATGTATCGATTGACCGCCTGCGCGAGAAAGGCAAGGCACAGATTGTGCCCTTGGATCTGACCATGGAACCGGCTGTTTCAGAACCGCAAGACGATGAGGATGCTGACAACATCCCGGCACAGGTTATGCTTGATATGGTGGCTTCACTTCCCGATGTAAGGCGTACGGTGTTCAATATGTACTGTATTGACGGTTTCAGCCATAAGGAGATTGCTGAGGCTATCAACATTACTGAGAAAGGTTCGGCATCCATCCTGGCCAAGTCACGCGCCCAATTGAGAAATGCCATAAATGAATATCTTAAAAGGACAGGAAGATGAAACAATTTGAAGACATATTCAAAGAGCGTCTTGAAGGGTATGAAATGAAACTGCCGGCCTCAGACCGCGATGCTTTCCTCAACCGGAAAGCAACACGAGAGCGCTATGCCCGCAGGCGCCGTACATACATAAACATAGCCGTGGGGATTCCTGCAGCCGCTGCAATCATAATGGGAATCATGTTAAGCATCAGCCTTCTCTCCAAACAGGAGGGCGCACCCTCAGAACAGCCGCTCATTGCTGATGTCCCCAAAACGGAATCTCCTGCTCCAATCACAGTCGATGACGCTGATATTGAAGAGGATATCATGGCATCAACAGAGGGTGTTATAGATGACATCTGGGTTGAATTTATTGATGATGACCTTGAATACATCACCCGGGAACAGATGCCCGATGAGAATGAAGTGTCTATGGTTGTTGAGGATGCACCTGAGTTCCCTGGCGGCACAAATGCTTTGCTGGAATATCTCAGAAAGAATATGATCTACCCCGACTCCTGCCGTGATAATAACATTCAGGGACGTGTCATTGTTACATTCATCGTTGAAAAGGACGGTTCCATAACAGGGCCGGTAGTTGTAAAAAGCGTAAACCGCCTGTTTGACGCAGAGGCCCTGCGCCTTGTCTCTAATATGCCAAAATGGAAACCCGGCAAACAGAAAGGTGAAGTCTGCCGGGTAAAATACTCTATTCCAATCAATTTCAGACTTTAGAGTCCGCAAAAGGGACGGTTCCTTCCGTGGACGTTTTTGAAAAATGTCCGCGGAAGGAACCGTCCCTTTTGCGGACTAGTCGCGGCGGAAAAGATCGCGGGTATAGACCTTGTCCTGGACATCATCCAGGCAGGAGTCATAGCGGTTGGCTATGATGGCGTTGCAGCGGCTCTTAAATTTTGCCAGATCATTAACTACCTCACTGCCAAAGAATGTATCGCCATCCTTGAGTGTGGGCTCATAAATGATAACGTGGGCACCCTTGGCTTTTACACGTTTCATCACGCCCTGAATGGAACTCTGACGGAAATTGTCAGAATTTGATTTCATTGTAAGGCGGTAAACACCTACGGTAATGTCTTTCTCCGATGATTCATTCCATGCGCTGTTTGCGGTGTAATAGCCGGCTTTTTCAAGCACGCGGTCTGCGATGAAATCCTTACGGGTACGGTTGCTGTCAACAATAGCCTGGATAAGGTTCTCAGGAACGTCATTGTAGTTGGCAAGCAACTGCTTGGTATCCTTAGGCAGGCAGTAGCCGCCGTAGCCGAATGACGGGTTGTTGTAATGACTGCCGATACGCGGGTCAAGTCCCACACCGTCTATGATGGCACGAGTGTCAAGGCCCTTCATTTCAGCATATGTGTCAAGTTCATTGAAGAAACTAACACGCAGTGCCAGATATGTATTGGCAAAAAGTTTTACAGCCTCTGCCTCAGTGGTTCCCATGTAAAGGGTATCAATATTCTCCTTGATGGCACCCTCCTGCAGCAGGCGGGCAAACGTGTGGGCAGCCTCCTCAAGACGGGCAACTTTTTTATCGAATCCAACGATGATTCTGGACGGATAGAGGTTGTCATACAGAGCCTTGCTCTCACGAAGGAACTCAGGGGCGAATATGATGTTGGGCACGACCACCTTCATGGTTCCGTCTGCCAAGCGCTCACGATATGAAAATTTTTCACGTACGCTCTCAGTATAACCTACCGGTATAGTTGACTTGATGACCATGATTGCATCAGGGTTAACCTTAAGGACAAGGTCTATAACCTCCTCTACATGACTGGTGTCAAAGAAATTCTTCTTGCTGTCATAGTTGGTAGGAGCGGCAATTACAACAAAATCAGCATCAGAATAAGCCTTTTCACCGTCCAAAGTGGCGGTAAGATCCAGTTTCTTCTCTGCCAGATACTGCTCGATATAATCATCCTGGATAGGTGATTTGCGGTTGTTTATAAGATCAACTTTCTCTTTGATTACGTCAACTGCCGTCACCTGATTCTTCTGTGCAAGCAATGTGGCTATTGAAAGGCCTACATAACCTGTTCCTGCTACTGCAATCTTCATACTATGAGTAATTTGTTACGATAACAATTTTAGACTTTTGCAAAGGTAAGAAAAAAAGGATACCTTTGTGAAAATATAACAGCATTAACCTATCAATGAAATACAAATTTTTAGCACTGATTCTAATGGCTACATTAATCAATTCTTGCGGTGCAAAGAGCTCGCAGAACGCAAAAGCCCAGTCAACTGACAGTGAGACCAGAATTCTCATAAAGACTACTGCCGGTGACATTACCATCAAACTTTACAACGAAACCCCGCAGCACAGGGACAATTTCATCAAACTTGTCCAGGAGCATTTTTATGACAGTCTGCTGTTTCACCGTGTGATTCCCAATTTTATGGTTCAGGCTGGAGATCCCGAATCCAGGAATGCCCAGAAACATGCCATGTTGGGAGCTGGAGGTCCGGGCTATACAATACCTGCAGAATTTGTCTATCCAAAATATTTCCACAAACGCGGAGCACTCAGTGCTGCAAGACAGGGTGACCAGGTTAATCCTGACAGAAAGTCATCAGGATCACAGTTTTATATTGTCACCGGAAGAAAATACAACAAGTTCAGCCTTCAGGACTTGGAGCAGCGGATTGACGAACAGCAGGAGGAAAGTATCTTTCAGAGACTTTGCGCACAAAACCGTGATACTATCATGAGAATGCAGAGTGCAAATGATTCTGAAGGTATGAACAGACTAAGGGATGAACTGGTCGCCCAGATGAAAGACATTGTCAAGAAACAGGGGCCGTTCCGCTTTTCAAAAGAACAGGTTGACTCCTATTTAGGCGATGGCGGCACTCCCGACTTGGATAACCAATACACTGTATTCGGCGAGGTTGTTGACGGAATGAAAGTCGTTGACAAAATTGAACGCGCGGCAACCGATGTACATGACCGCCCCTTAAAGGATATACGTATCATTACAATGGAAATCATAAACTAACTGTTATTGCCTTATGAAAAAGAGATTATCTTTTATGATTCTGATGCTGTTGGTGCTTACAGCATCGGCCAAAACCAAAGCGCCCAAATACGTTTTTTACTTTATAGGAGACGGTATGGGAGTAAACCAGGTAATGGCAACCCAATACTATCTGTCCGATGTTGAAGGAAAACTGGGATTCAAATCTCTTTGTTTTACAGATTTTCCCTATTCCGGATTGGTAATAACACATTCTGCCAACACTTACGTTACAGACAGTTCTGCTGCCGGCACCGCTCTGGCATCGGGTCAGAAGACCAATAACAATGTATTGGGTATGCTGCCTGACAAGGAGACACCGTGCAAATCAATTGCAGAGATGGCTCATGAAAAAGGATACCGCGTTGCTATAGGAACAACAGTATGTGTTGACCATGCCACACCCGGTGTTTTCTACGCACACCAGCCTAGCCGTGACAACTATCATGAAATAGGTATTGAATTGAGCCAGTCCGGATTTGAATTCTTTGCAGGTGCTGATTTCCACACTCCCTACACCAAGGATAATTCAGATGAAGGCAACTATATACAGGCAGAGAAAGCCGGATACACCATAGTACGCGGATATGACGGCTATGTTGAAAAGGCCAAGTCATCTGACAAGATTCTCATGCTTGAAAAGAAACCCAAGAGTGACCATTATCTCTCATTTGCAATAGACCGCAATGACGATGAAATGACTCTGTCACAAATTACAACGGCAGCAATTGACTTTATGATGAAAGATCCCAAGAAAGGATTCTTCATGATGATGGAAGGCGGACGTATTGACAATGCATGCCACGGCAACGATGCCGCTACCACAATCAAGGAGACACTGGATTTTGATGAGGCTATAAAGATTGCCTATGATTTCTACCTCAAACACAAGAAAGAGACCCTTATCATTGTCACTGCTGACCATGAGACAGGAGCCATGGGCCTTAGCAACGGAGCATACCGTCTTAACAGCAAGGTTCTCCAGTATCAGGATATGAGTGAGGGAGAATTCTCAGCATATCTGGAAAACAAAGGCCGTGAGATAGGCGACATACTGACATGGGAAGAAGTTGAAGAGGAACTCAAGAAACACTACGGTTTCTGGGATAAGATCAGATTGTCATCCAAGCAGACTGACCGCCTGCGCACCACCTATGTGGAGACATTCGGCATGGGACAGGGAGAACTCAAAGAAGAGGAATACTACAAAGTTGACAAGATGTCTGATGAGGCTACCAGAATTATTTCTGAAGTAGCACAGATCAGTTGGGGAACAGGTTCGCATTCAGGTGGTTATGTTCCTGTTTTTGCCATCGGTGTAGGTGCTGAACAGTTTACCGGACAGATGGACAACACTGAGATTCCAATGAAAATAAAGAAACTGGCCGGATACTGATTCTACCTGAAATCCAGATAGGGATTCAGTCTTACAAGGTCCTGATCAGTAAACTCTTCAAGGAAAGAGAGCTGTTCAGGACCTTTAATATTGCCCCTCTCACGCCTGAACTCAACAATGGCTCTTGCCTGATAGAAATCAAGATAAGGATGCTTTCTTAATGATGACACTGATTCCGTATTGACCTGTATCTTTCTGAAAGGAACGGAATCAGCCAAAAAGAACCATTTCATCAGCGAATCCGGCACCCCTTCGACCTCAAGAATCTGGTTAATCCTGACATACCCGCCTAACTGTTCACGGTAACGGATTATCTTTGAAGCATAGTATGGGCCGATGCCCGGAAGGCTGACAAGAACCGAACTGTCAGCCCTGTTCAGATCCAATGGACTTTGAGGAGCCATTTTTACCGGATATCTTGTTTTCTTTACCGTATCAGTATTAACGCTGTAAATCTTAGCGTTTGAAACTTTTCTTACAGTATCACGGGAATACACACGTTTGTTATAGTTATAGTCTGAACGGACATTTGAACCTCTCACCTTACGGACAGGCACGGTATCTTTATTCTCAGCAATAACGGTTTGAGGCACCCACTCAAGAGAATCTGCCGGAACATCATCCTCATTGTTACCGCTTGAGTGGAAACTCGTACGTACTATGGTTGATACAACAATCACCGCAAGCAGGACTATTGTCGCGATGCGGTCCGATTTACTGAAATAGAAAAGGTCTTTTGACATGTGTTCAGGTATTATGGTTACTTTTGCAATATGAAAACCATTCTCAAAAGTTATCCGCTAACGTTGCTTGTAATTGCAGCCATTCTGTTCCTTTCACTGTTCAATCCGCCCAAGACAAAACTGGATCCCATAACTTACATAGACAAGATTGCCCATATCTGCATGTATGGAGGCCTGGGACTGGTTATATGGTTTGAATATCTGCGCTCCCACACAAAAATCAATATCAGAAAGATTGTCATATGGGCAGTCATAGCCCCAATAGTTCTTGGGGGACTGATGGAGATTGCTCAGATGTGTCTTACCACTGAAAGAAGCGGTGAATGGGCTGATTTTGCAGCAGACTCAATTGGCGTCATGCTTGCAACGGTGGCAGGTTTTACACTGCTCAAACGCTGGGTTCACTGCAAAAAGCAGGAACGCTGACAGTCTTACTTGGGCCAGGTCTTAAACGGGTGCTCCGCAAGCCATGCATTGTAATAACGATGGTCTCCTGTCACCTCTTTACCAATAAAATCAGGTTTTACAAAAGTCTCTGACTCTGAACCGAGTTCCACCTCAGCCATGACAAGCCCCTCATTATCACCGTGGAATTCATCCACCTCAAATACATGGGGACCGCTGTGTACCAGATAACGGCGTTTTTCAATCGCTCCACTCTGATGCAGTTCAAAAAGTTCACGGGCATCTTCAACAGGAATCAGATGATTCCACTCATAACGGCTCATGCCCTTGCTGTCCGATGGGCCTTTAATTGTAAGGATAGCCTCTTTGTCAGTGATGCGTACACGCACTGAACGGCCGTTCTCATGGGCTATGTAGCCCTGAAGAATGTCATAATAATTAAATGCCTGGGTACGGTAGGATGTTCCTTTTACCAGAAACTTGCGTTCAATTTCTATTGACATAGTATTAGTGGTTATAGATTATGATTTATTGCATCTGTTGTTCTTTGGATTCGGCAAATGACATAAGATAGGACTTGATGAATCCGTCTATATGGCCGTCCATGACACCGTTTACATCGGATGTCTGGAAACCGGTACGATGGTCTTTCACGCGGCGGTCATCAAAAACGTATGAACGTATCTGTGAACCCCA
>JAFZKA010000023.1 GCA_017551925.1 Bacteroidaceae bacterium
GCTGACTACTGCTACAGCCTTGGTTACAACGCATCAATGCTGATTGCTGCCGGCAAGACCGGTTACATGTCATCAATCAAGAATACCGTTGCTCCTGCTGACCAGTGGATTGCCGGTGGTATTCCTATCACCATGATGATGAACATGGAGAAGCGTAACGGTGAGATGAAGCCCGTTATCCGCAAGGCTCTGGTTGAACTTGACGGCGCTCCCTTCAAGGAGTTTGTAAAGCACCGTGACGAGTGGGCTCGTGAGACCTGCTTTGTATATCCTGGTCCTATCCAGTACTTTGGTCCCACCGAGGTTTGCGACCAGCCTACCAAGACTCTGAAACTGGAGCACAAGTAAGCAGTTTTTATTAAACTGTTTATTATGGCCTCCAGTAAAGGCAAGAAAAAGAAAAGGGTTTCCGTTCCTGAAAAAAAGAAAGGACGGAAGTCCTCTTCTTATATTATGCCTGACTGGATGCATTGGATAATAACACTGCTCCTTATTGCGGTTGTTTCAGCGGGTGCGTATTATTTCTATCTCAGACCGTATCTGTACCGGCTTCGTCCATGCAAGGGTACAAAGGAGTACGGGGTGTGTCTGCCGTCAGGGTTCCTTTACTATGGTATAGATATATCGCATCATCAGGGAGATATTGACTGGAATGCGGTGGCACAGTCATCGGCCTTGAGCGAGCAACCAATAAAATTCGTTATCATGAAAGCAACTGAGGGGAGTTCGTTCACAGATACCAGTTTTGCCGAGAATATGTCACAGGCCCGCTCCGCCGGATTTGTATGCGGCGCCTACCATTTCTATGACCCTTGGACATCACCTGAAAAACAGGCTGAACATTTCATTGCGACAGTACATCTTGAAAAAGGTGATTTTGTGCCTGTTGTCGATGTGGAGCGTACTGGCCGTTCATCGGGAGACCTGCAACGCGAACTGCTTATTTTCCTCAAGACACTTGAGACCCGATATGGCGTAAAACCGATAATATACGCCTCTGCCAAATTCCGCAAACGCCACCTTTCAAATCCTGCCTTTGATGACTATCCTTTCTGGGTGGCGCACTATTATGTGGTTCGTCCGGCCACTGACAAACGTTGGCACATATGGCAATTCACCGATCATGCCAATGTGGGTGGCATAAGGGAATACATAGATTTCAATGTATTCAAGGGCACCGAAGCCGAATTCAACGCACTTCGTATCAAATGACACAATAGGATCGCATCCCTGTGTCATTTTCAATAACGCGTGTAAGGATGACACAGGGATGTGATCCTATTGTGTCATTTGTAGGGATTTCCCCCTGAACGATTAGGAATTTTCCGCAAGTCGGGTACATTTACCATGTTATTTTTGCATCAGAAAGAAACCATTAAAGCATACGGTTATGAAAAAGTCAGTATTATTAATGGCATTGATGGCAGTCACATTGACAGCCGGTGCGCAGAGGAATGACTTGTATTCAACAGGCAAGAACAACTCAAAGTCATCAAGTCAGTCAACTACTACAAAGACTGCTACGGTGACACGTACACCTTCTTATACAGAAACTAAAACGGTAGAGCCTGCTGCTGTCAATCAGCAGTCTGTTCCTGTTGTAACAACCACACCCAAGATCATAGTTGATCGTGATCCCGATGAGTACAACCGCCGTTATACATACGGAACAAGCCAGATCCAATATGAGGACGGATCTATTCTGGATGATGTACCTACAGTTTATGTACATGATACAATATATGTGTCTGATGACAGCAAAAGCGCTCAGAAATATGTTGTATTGAATGATAATTCATATGCCGAGGGTTATAACGATGCTGTTGAGGATTATTACCTGACACGTCGTCTGTACCGTTTCCGCTATAACGGCCGTCCGTACTTTACTCTGATTGACGATATCCTTTGGGATATAGTATATTGGGACCGCTACTTTGATGACCGTTACTGGTATATGTCACATACTTATTATTATGATCCCTGGTACTTTGACACTTGGTACTATGATCCTTGGCATTACGATCCTTGGTATTATGATTCATGGCATTATAGTTCTTGGTACTATGCTCCGCACCACGGTCCGTCTGTAGCGTTGCGTGAACCGGCTCCGCGTCATGATAATTATGTTCCGGAGCGCAAAATAAACGGTGGCGGTTGGGATAAGAACCTGAGCCGCAGGGCATCCGGTAATATGGTTGCGTCTGCTCCAAAAGAAACCGGAGGTGAAAAACCCAAACCGGCAGGTGGAAAAGTTCAGCCGTCTTCAAATACTCCTGAACCCGCTTCAAGAGGTATTGGCAGTTCCGGCTCAGCTAGTCGTAGAGGTGTTGCTGCAAACACATCGTCAAACAATAGATCTGCTACAGTCCAGAACTCAACGTCTCATGCACCAAGTCGCACCAGTTCATCACAATCTGCTGGTAATACTATCTCCAGATCGACTCAGTCCGGCAGTACTTATGACCGCCCCAGCAGCACCAGTTCAAGTCCGACGCGCAGCCAGTCCAGCGGTACTCCGTCACGTGTTGCCAACAGTTCAAACAGCAACTCAAATGCAAGTTCGAGTCGTAATGTAAGCAGTTCCAGCAGCAGTAATACGCGCAGTGTGTCCAGCGGTACTCCGTCACGTGTTGCCAACAGTTCAAACAGCAACTCAAATGCAAGTTCAAGTCGTAATGTAAGCAGTTCCAGTAGCATTTCATCTGGCAGTATGAGTGCTCCAAGCCGTAGCGTGAGCACTCCAAGCAGTGGACCTTCACGAATGTCAGGCAGTTCCGGCGGTTCCGGAATAGGCTCATCAGGAAGTGCTTCAAGACGTTGATGATACGTAAGGTGTTTTGTTAGTTTGAAATTATTTGTTAATCCTATAAAGAATAATGATATGAAAACCAATAGATTAATATTCTCAGGTGCATTCCTGACCTTATGTTTGGCTGTAAATGCCCAGACATCATTTGATGCTGCGAAACTCTATGATGAGGAACTGAATGGTACAGCGCGTTACGTTGGAATGGGAGGAGCCATGAGTGCGCTCGGAAGCGATCCTTCTGTAATGAGCCGTAACCCGGCCGGTATCGGAACATACCGTCAGAGTGATATTAATATGTCTCTCTCTTTCTGGGGCAGTTCTGTTGAAACAGATCCTTTGGCAAACAGCTTTTCTCCTATCACGGTGAACGGAACTACTTACTATTCAAGTAATCTGAAATCCAATCTGGACTTCAGGTTTGATAATGTTTCTGTGGTTTTTTGTGGAAATACCGGTGGTGACGTTTACACTAATATCGGTTTCTCCTACAGACGTTCTCTTGATATGGACAGAGGCTTAGACTACATTGACAAGTTTTTTGATGTTGATGAAACAGATCCTTCAAAAAAATATGTTGTATATCGTGAGTATAAAGATCAACAGCGTAACAGGATAAACAATTATGATTTTAACGTATCATGCAATTTGTCTGACATTGTTTATCTGGGTTGGACGCTTGAACTGATTACAACTGAGATGAGGTCAGAGGGCTATTTCTATGATTATTTCCCGTCATATAATGATGCTGTCGGTGATGACAAAAAATACGTTGCAGACGATTTTTATGATTACGGATTCTGTTACACCGGTGTTGATAAGATGAACAGTTCAAAAGGCAATGGATGGAATATGTCTCTTGGAATGATATTGCGTCCGTTACCCGGCCTGCGTTTAGGTGTGTCATTCAAGACTCCTACAATTTTTAAGCAGAGAATGGATTATGTGGAATATTGTTATGCATATCAGAACAAACAATTCACTGATGACAACGGTAACGTTGAAAAATACAGCAACTCAGTAGATTATAAGTTCTCATCGCCTTGGAAAATTAATCTGAGTACCGGATTGACTTTAGGCAAAACCGCTATAGGCTTGGAATATGAAAAGAACTACACGCAGCGTTCATCACTCAAAATCGGTGAAACAAACATCAATAATCAAGGTGCCGTTCATTTTAATGACTATTCCTCATTCAGGGCAGGCATTGAACAGAACATAGACAAGTTATCGTTGCGTGCAGGATATAATAGTTCGGAGTCTATTTTCAAGGACGGTGCTAAGGTCTTTCTGGATGATACATTCTTCAATACAAACCGTTTGGATTTCCAGGTTGACCGTCTAAGTAAGAGCCGGAATTACACACTCGGTTTGGGCTATTGCTCTGAACCTGACAGAGAAGGCAGTCAGTTCTATTTTGATGTGGCCTATGTTCATGGCATAAGAAAGAGTGTAGTCAATATGAACGAGCCGATTAAGGAAGGTGAAATTAATCACGATATAGATGTAAACTATAAATACAGTACAGACAAAGTGATGTTTACATTTGGTTGGAATTTCTAGAATTTGAGATTATTTGGTTGGGTTCCGGCTGGCCGTGGGGCTGGCCGGAATTTTTTTCTATAGAGTCAGAATTTTCCAAGAATGCGGTCCATGACCCAGTTGGTCGGGGTGGCGCTTATGCCGTCACAGGTGCATTCTGATTTACCGTTCAGATGGTCAACAACGGCCTGGACAAGCGGGAACTGTACGTGCTCCGGGTTGGGTATGTCAAACTCGTGACGTCCTTCAGCGTCATGCAGGGCTATGGGCTGGAAAGTGAAGACTGAGAAACAGATCATGCCTTTGTTGCCTATCAGTTCAATACGGTCCTCTTTGGCTGATTCATCGGCTACAAAACACCAGGAGCCGGAGCCCACCAGGCCTGTCTCAAACTTGAAACAGGCACTTACGGTATCCTCGGCCTGATACAGTCCGGCACGGTTGCTGCATACTCCGTATGCGTCGATAATGCAGCCGCAAAGTTCCTGTATCATATCAATCTGATGCGGGGCAAGATCATAAAAATATCCGCCGCCTGAAATGTCAGGTATGACACGCCAAGGTAGATTGGTGCTGTTGTAGTCAAGTTCCTTGGGCGGTTGTGCAAAGCGTATCTGTACGTTTATGAGTTTGCCTATCTGTGGAATCAGTTCCTTGACCTTGAGGAAATATGGCAGATAACGGCGGTAGTATGCAACAAAGCAGGGTACGCCTGTCTCACGTGATACACGGTTTATACGCATACATTCGTCATAACTCTGCGCCATGGGCTTTTCTATATAGACAGCCTTTCCGGCCTTCATTGCCATGATTGCATATGTGGCGTGCGAAGAGGGCGGGGTTGCAATATATACGGCGTCAACATTCGGGTCATTGATAATGTCAATAGCATCAGTGTACCATTTCCTGATATTGTGTCTTTCAGCATAAGAACGTGCTTTTTCTTTGTTGCGGCTCATCACTGCCTCAATAGCGGAGCCATCGGCCTTGGCGAATGCAGGGCCACTCTTTTTTTCAGTGACTTGTCCGCATCCTATAAACCCCCATCTGATCATATATGTTAATTGGAAAAAGAACCGGTAATCAATCAAACAATGTCCAACTCAGACCAAACTTGAACATTCCCGGATTGGCAGGGTAACCTGGTACGATAAAAGAGTTGCGGTTACCCATTATTCCGTCATTGGCATGATAGTACATCACATAGAAACGTGCGCCCTTGATCTGGCAGTTTACGTAGCCTGTAATGAGAGGATAGCCGCCAACCTTCTGTATGAAACCCTCATTCTGCAAATGATACATTCCTACTGCCGGACAGTAGCCGGGAGCATTATACTGTGTAAAGAACAGAGCGTTGGCACCAACCTCAATATGAAGTCTCTTGTAATAGGTAAACTTGAAATACAGGTCAGAGAATACGTTCAGGTCAGGCAACGGTATGATAGTCTTGTTACCTGAAAGCTGGTAAGTAAGAACGTTGTCCCAATGCAACGGTCCCGCTTTGAAGTTCTGCTGAAGTGTGGCGCTCAAAATCTGGATAGAGCCGCTATGTTGGTCAGTCGAAATGGAGTACATGGGTTGTGTTATTCCATCATCGTTGACATATCCGCCGGCATCATTTTTCAGATATGTGTAGTTGACTACATTCTCGATATCAAGTTGGAACTTTGTTCCGGTCTTTTCCAATTCAATGTAACCTCCTATACGTGTCTTGAACTCTTTATCAAACTCGTTGTCCCACCAGGCAAATGTGGAGTGCATGTTCTGGACAAAGAAAGTAGGATTGGCTGCCGACATATTGGCATTTGCACCAATCTTGAATTCCTTGCCCCAGATGGGATATTTGAGTTCCATGTCACCGTCTATAGAAAAATCACCTATGTCGGCACCAAGCACTACGGTTTCAGCATTGACCCTGAAAGTGAGATTGTCACCCGATGCTTTCTCCATCTGGGCTCCGATTACGAAATTGCCTTCAGTATATTTTTCCATATACTCCGTTGATCTGCCGGCAGAGAGCGTGTCAGGCATATAGAACTGTCGATATTCATATCGCGCAAAGGCAGACAGACTTGCCAGTGCCCATTTGTTGAAACCTTCAAGCAGTGAGAAAGACAGGGTGTTGGTCACATAGAAGTGTCTGAAGGTATCAAGAGAGTCATTGTTGAGAAAAGTGTTTGGATAGAATCCGTCAGGAATCTTATGAAAGATATAACGTCTCTGGAGATTACCCATTTCAAACGTATGTGCAATTTTTGCATATTCAACCTCATCACGGAATGTCAGGACAGTGTCTCCTATGCTGTCTGTGTGCGATACGATTGATTTGAGTGACAGGCTTTGATTGACAAGCCCCTGTAACTTGTATATGTTGTTCCAGTTGTAATAGAGACGGAACGGTATGTCCTCAGGGGAGAACTGTTTGCGACCCTCCTCCTTGGCTTCAGGGTTGGTTATGTACAGTTTATCCTGAATACCTCCGTTCTCAGCCACTTTTATCTGGTCCCTGTTGACTGTAGCATAGATATGATAGTTGTCACCACGATAGTAGGTGTAGAGTCTGGCATCAAACATTGATGTTGACTGGTTGGTATAACGTCCGCGCCCCAGGAGGTAGTCCAGATCAAATCCAAGGCCGACTCTCTTATTGAAATTTGCGGCAAAATAACCTTTTACATGCTCTTCACCGGTGCGCTTGTTTCCACCTTTATAATAATCAATGCTTGTCTGCGGACTCTTGGTGTCTGTAAATCTGAAATCAGACGGATTCTTGATCCAGAAGTCATATGGAACTTCAAACATGAAACTTGTTATGGGCTCACGCTCAAAATAGAGCCTTGACAATCTGGGTGATCCCATATTGCCCAGGTGACTGTAGGTTCCGAACAACCCTTCGGTAAGGTGAACGTTCTGGAATGAATGCTGTGCTGTGTCCGGCTCTACAATGACCGGAAGTCCGGTTTCGGTATCAATGGTCCATTGAAAATAGTCCCTTGAAACGGTGCGCTCAACAACGGTGGAATCCTTACCGGGATCCATGTTCATAAAGCCGTCCATAGTCTCTCCGTTGAATCCGTCCTGGTTCTGTGACAGGGTGCTTTGTGCAAATGAATCTGATGCAAAGAGCACGAATAATGCCGATGCAACAAAACTGATTACGGATTTTGAGGATATTACGGACATATCAGGGCAACAGTCTGATTATATATTCTGCTAGTTTGATTATGATTGAAACTCCGCATGCCCAATAGAACGGGGTGGTGCTCACGCCGCTCCACTGCAAAACGAATAGAACGGTCGTTACAGCGGCTCCTGCCAGAAACAGCGTATTGAGCGTATAGCGAATCTTTTCTTTCTTGCTGTTGGTTAATGCATTTGAGCGGTGACGCGTACCCTTAACCTTTCCGGTTACATCATACACGGCGCGTTTTTCCATATCAGAGAGAACGGAATATGCCAGAACAATCTCTGCATACTCCGCATCAGACTCGCGATATTTCGCAATCAGTTGCTGATAGGCTGATTCAATTTCCTGCTGTGATGCAGTATCGTCAACTCCTAAGGTCTGGTACAACTTTTTGTTATCGGCCATGGGTTACCTGTCGTTGACTGTGTCATTCACTTTCTTGAAAAGTGCATCCTTAAGGTCAATAGTCTTGATTCTGAACTTTCCGGTCCTTTTAAGGAATTTGGTTTTCTTTTTGTTGAAAGCCTCATCATCAGTGATCCATTCCTCGGCAGTGAACGCCTGCCCGCCGCCTTCACGATTCTCCTCATAACGGTACTTGATGTCCGTCATCTTGACAGTAATGTTGCCATTGTTGACTACAACAGAGAAATTGTATGTTATTCTGGATTCATCGGCCACAACGGCGTTTCTTTTGAATACAATCATCTCCTCAACATGGAAAATGAACCTGTGGGTCTGATTGTCCTCATTCAGAATGCGTCCTGAATATGAGTATGGCTTGGCGAATCTGCCCTTTGCCCAGTTGAGCAAAAGATTATAGCAGTCATCTTGTGTCATTCCCTGCGGAATGGCGAATGTTTCTGAAAAGGTAACAGTTCCGTTGTCGTCAACAGGTACGGTGCCCAGTCCATATTTTGGAGAGTTGGCATCCTGTGCGGCGATTGCCAGTGAAAAAACGGAACATAATAATGCAACGAAAAACTTTTTCATATCACACCTTATTTATAATGCACAAAAATAGTGCTTTTATGTGACATTGCCGACAATCGGTTTGTGTTTATTGTGGAGAGTGACTCTATTTAACACCAGAACCACTTTTGAGGCCTATTTGGGCCGATTTTTACATGTTTTGTGGTATGAAATTAAACTTTTTGACAATTTTTATAAAAAAAGATGATTGAATCTTTGCAACTAATGGAAATAGTATTATTTTTGCGTCAGTATGAATTAACCAATTAATCATTTCAATAACAAACAACTATGGAGAAAATTTTGAAAGAGGCTGCTGAGCTTTACGCAGCATTTGCAAAGGACGCTAACGCACAGGTTGAAAAAGGTAACAAGGCTGCCGGCACACGTGCTCGCAAGGCTTCATTGGAGCTTGAGAAACTGATGAAGGAATTCCGCAAGGCTTCACTCGCAGCTGCAAAGTAAATTTCGGACAAGTTTAATTAAATAGGGTGCAAAAAATTGCACCCTATTTTTTTGTCCGAAATTTACTTTGCAGCCGCGGGTGAAGCCCCACCTCCTTTTATTTTGCTACGCAAAAGCGCTCCTTTCAGTCGCTTGGCGGCCCTCCGGGACCGCTCTCGCTCGCATACTCGCTTCGCCCCAATACATACGCAGGTGCGATGAGAACGCAATAGGGACGGTTCCTTCCGTGGACATTTGTACCAAACGTCC
>JAFZKA010000001.1 GCA_017551925.1 Bacteroidaceae bacterium
ATTTTTAGAGATATGAGTAAACAAACACTTATAAGCCATCTCAGGAATATACCTGATTACCCCATGAAGGGTGTGCAATTCAAAGATGTCACATCATGGTTCATGAATCCTGATGACATGGATGAAATTGTAAATTCACTCTATGAGATGTATAAAGACAAGGGCATCACAAAGGTATGTGGCGTTGAATCAAGAGGATTCATAGTAGGTGCCGCCTTGGCTTATAAACTTAATGCAGGCTTTATTCCCATCAGAAAACCGGGAAAACTTCCGTATGAGAAGGTAAGCATAGAATATAAGAAAGAATATGGATTTGACCGTATAGAGATGCACAAAGACTCCATAAGTACCGATGACGTGGTACTGATACATGATGATCTTCTTGCAACAGGAGGAACTCTGCGTGCATCATACGAACTGGTCAAATCATTCAATCCTAAGAATGTAATTGTTAACTGCATCATTGAACTGACCAATTTCCACTCAAGAGAGAAATTCCCCAGTGATTGCCAGATTGACAGTTTCATTGCAATAGACGAATTTGACGGAGTAAACTGATTGAAAGGTAAAGAGGCATACGAGAAACGGCTGAAACTGATTGTCCAGAACCTGCCTGAAAAACCCGGCTGCTATCAATATCTGGACGAGCAGGGCACCGTCATATATGTAGGAAAGGCTAAGAATCTTAAACGAAGGGTCTCCTCATATTTCATTAAAGAGAACCAGACAGATAAGACCCGTATGCTTGTAAGCCGCATCTCTGATCTAAAATATATTGTTGTCGAGACAGAGTGGGACGCATTCCTGCTTGAAAACAACCTGATCAAGAGATATAAGCCACGATATAACATCCTGCTCAAGGATGATAAGACATATCCGTCAATCTGCATAACCCGTGAAGACTATCCCAGGGTATTCAAAACACGCAAGATAATACGCAACGGTTCAGAATATTTCGGACCGTTCAGCCATATGGGCACGCTCAACGGACTGCTTCAGATAGTATCACAGGCATATAAGGTCAGGACATGCCGTTTACCTTTGACCGATGAGACCATAAAGGCCGGCCGGCACAAGGAGTGCCTGGAATACCATATAAAGAAATGTATGGCTCCTTGTATAGGCTGTATTTCAAAGGCCGATTACAATGAACAGATAGCCGAAATACGCGAAATACTGAAAGGGCGCAGCCAGGAACTGACCAGAACCATGATGCAGGAGATGAAAAAACTTGCATCGGAAATGCGCTTTGAAGAGGCGCAGGCCGTGAAAAACAGGTTTGACACCATTATGGAATTCCGTGAAAAGAGCCGCGTGGTGGATACCGGTCTTGATAACGTTGATGTCTATAGCATAGACAATGATGACGATGTGGTATTTGTAAACTACCTGCATGTTTCTGGCGGATGCATCAATCAGGCGTTCACATTCGAGTACAAGCGCAAGATGGACGAATCTCTTGACGAAATGCTTATGCTGGCCATTGTTGAAATGCGTAACCGATATCACAGCACAGCGCGTGAGATAATTGTCCCGTTTTTACCCGAGTCAGAAATAACAGGCGTAACCTGGACCGTTCCGCAGAAAGGTGAAAAGAAAAAACTCCTTGAACTGTCAGCGCTCAACGTAAAGCAGTACCGTGCAGACCGTCTTAAACGCAGCGACAAACTCAACCCCGAGCAGAAACACGTGCGTCTCATGAAAGAACTGGGCACATTGCTGGGAATGGAAAAGACGCCACTGCGCATAGAATGCTTTGACAACTCACATATATCAGGAACCGATGCAGTAGCCGCCTGTGTTGTATATGAAAACGGCAAACCGTCACGCAAGGATTACCGCCTATACAACATAAAAAGCGGCGCAGGAGGCGATGATTACGGCTCAATGTATGAGGTTATGATGCGGCGTTGGATGCGGGCCATTGAAGAGGGCGGCAGCATGCCGGATCTGGTGATCGTGGACGGCGGAAAAGGACAGATGTCCATAGCAAAAGAGGTAATCGATAACCTGAATATCAGCATAAACATAGCAGGTCTGGTAAAAAACGCACATCACAAGACATCGGGCCTGTTGTACGGATTCCCTCAAATGGAGGTTGGAGTCAAGCCTGACAGTGAACTTTTCCGCCTGCTGGAACAGATGCAGGATGAGGTTCACCGGGTGGCAATTTCATTCCACAAAAAGAAACGCAGCAAACGCCAGACACACTCTGAACTAACTGATATAAAAGGGATTGGAGAGAACACAGCAACTGCACTAATCAAAAAGTTCAAGAGTGTGAAACGCACCTCAGAGGCTACACTTGAAGAACTTGCAGCAGAGATTGGAAAAGCAAAAGCAGAAACGGTTTATAATTGGTTTCACAAATGAGAGCGGTATTACAAAGAGTAACTGAGGCCAGCGTAAAGGTTGACGGCAAAATTACGGGCGCAATCAATGAGGGCCTGCTGATTCTTGTAGGCATTGAAGATTCAGACACCGATGAGGATGTTGACTGGCTCACCAGAAAGATTGCCGGCTGCAGGATTTTCAACGATGAGAACGGTGTAATGAACCGTTCTGTGATGGAAACAGGTGGCGGCCTGCTTGCAGTAAGCCAGTTTACACTGATGGCAAGCACCAGAAAAGGTAACAGACCGTCATACATAAGGGCCTCAAAAGGGCCGTTTGCGGAACCTATGTATGAAAAGTTCTGCCAAACACTTGAAAAAGAATCGGGCATTAAGGTTGAGAAAGGCATTTTTGGAGCCGATATGAAAGTATCTCTCCTCAATGACGGGCCAGTAACGATAATAATAGATACAAAATACAGAGAATAATGGAATACTACGATGAAATTGAGGAAAAGTCTGTAAATGAACCATCTACAGACAGATTCAACGAGGCATTCAGCAAGTACAACATGAAAGTTGATCCTGCCAAGGTAAAAACAATAATAGAGAAAGCACGTGCCGATGCTGCAAAAGAAAAGAACAAGGAGACACTGAAAAAGATTTTCAGTTGCATAGACCTTACCACTCTCAAACCGACCGACAATGAAGATTCTGTGCTCTCATTTGTTGAAAAGGTCAACTCAATGGAGGATAAATACCCTGACATACCTTCGGTCGCATCAATTTGCGTCTATCCTTGCTTTGCATCGATAGTAAGCCGCTCACTTGAAGTTGAAAGTGTTAAAACGTGCTGTGTATCAGGCGGTTTCCCTTCGGCTCAGACATTCTTTGAAGTCAAGGTTGCAGAGACGTCACTGGCCATTCATGACGGTGCCGATGAGATTGACATTGTACAGAATGCCGGGCGGATACTTAATGACGATTTTGAAACGCTGTCAGAGGAGATTGATGAACTCAAGGCTGTCTGCGCAGACAAGACGCTGAAAGTCATTCTTGAAACCGGTGCACTGGGCTCACTTAACAACGTTAAGAAGGCTGCCCTGATTGCACTCTATTCAGGGGCTGACTTTATCAAGACATCTACCGGAAAAGAGGTTCCAGGGGCTGATCCTGAATCATTCTGCGTTATGTGCCAGACTATTAAAGAATATGCCGATGAAACCGGACGTAATGCCGGTATAAAGGCTGCAGGCGGCATCAGCACGGTTGATGACGCACTGCTCTACTGGACCATCGCCAAGATTATCCTGGGCAAAGACTGGCTAAACAACACCCGATTCCGCATCGGCGCCAGCCGCCTTGCCGACAAACTGCTTGAGGAAATCACCAAATAAAGCAAAAGCCAACCAAGCGAGCGAACGATTTAGGGATAGGGTATCTAAAACCATGCAAAAATTGCTTTTTGCAGAAGCCGAACTATCAGTTTGGGGAGTATCAGCAACACGGCGTATAGCGCCAGACCTTGGGAGGATCCCGTTAAAAACGGCACTGTTCGAGGAACGTTCGACCCCGTAGGGGGCGATGAGGACGAGTTTGCCGTTTAGGGTCCGGAAAGGTCTGGCGTAGCCGTGGAGCGTTGACTCCCCAAACTGATAGTTCGGCGTAGCGTAGTTTTTAATAACTGCTATTTGACGCGATTGGTGATTAAATCGAGGTAGGCGGTGAAGGCGCTGCGGAGGGCGTTGGGGATGAAGGCGGGAAGGCCCTGGAGAGCCTGTTTTTTCAGTTCATCCATTTTGGCTACAGCATAATCTATTCCGCCGTTGGATACGGAATACTCGGTTACTTGGCGGATCTGCTCAGGAGTTGCCTCAAGTGAACGTATGGCCTTGATGTGAGCAGACCAGTCACGATCGCTGTGAGTGAGGGCGTAGATGGCCGGAAGAGTGAATTTTCCCTCTTTCATGTCATTGCCGGAGGGCTTTCCGGTCTCTGCACTGTCATGATAATCAAGAATGTCATCCATTATCTGGAAACAGAGGCCGGCTACATGGCCAAACTGACGGAATGCCTCAATATCCTGTTCTGACGCACCGCTCAAAAGGGCGGAAAGTGATGTGGATGACGAGAACAGTATAGCCGTTTTTTTGGAAATAATATCAAAATAGACATCCTCTGAGAGAGTAGTGTTGTCAAGCGCGTTAAGTTGTATAATTTCACCCTCAGAAAGCGTTCCGATCAGCGTAGAGAGAGCATCGACACATTTGATATTTGATGTTGCCGTTATCTGCTTCAGAGCCATGGAAACAACATAATCACCCAGCAATACCGCCATCTTATTGTCATAGACAGCATTTGCAGACTTCTTTCCGCGACGCTTGTCACTCTCATCAACAACATCGTCATGTATAAGGCTGCCCTGGTGTAACAGTTCCACAGCCGATGCCAAATGATAAGTGTTGTCATTGACTTGTCCCAAACACTTGGCAACAAGCAAAACCAATATGGGACGCATAAGTTTACCCTTGCGTTCAAGCAGGAATTTGAGCAGCATGTCAACACCGGGATTTGCCGATGAAAACAACTGTGAGTATCTTTTGGAAAACTCCTCAAACTCAAATTCAATGGGAGCACATATCTGCTGTCTGTAATCCATATCAGGGGCAAAATTAGTAATAAATGTCCGTTTAAAGAAAAATTTGTACTTTTACGTATCAATTTCACTCTATATGGACAAACTGTTTCTTCTTGATGCTTACGCACTGATATACAGAGCATACTATGCTTTCCTAAAGGCTCCAAGAATCAACTCCAAGGGGTTCAACACATCGGCTGTACTGGGCTTTGTGAACACCCTTGAGGATATTCTGAACAACGAGAAACCTACACATATAGGCGTGGCTTTTGACCCTAAAGGCGGCACTTTCCGCCATGAACTGTATAAGGAGTACAAGGCTCAGCGTGAAGAAACTCCCGAGGTTATACGCGAGTCTGTACCGGTAATAAAACAGATACTTGAGGCATACCGTATCCCCATACTTGAAGTGGCCGGATTTGAGGCCGATGACGTTATAGGCACATTGTCAAAAAAGGCCGATGCAAAGGGTATTACCACATATATGATGACTCCTGACAAGGACTATTGCCAGTTGGTCACAGACAAGGCGCTGATATATAGGCCCAGATACGGAAACAACGGATATGAGATAATGGGACCCGCAGAGGTTAAACAGAAATACGGACTTGACAATACCGGTCAGGTAATTGATATGCTCGGCCTGATGGGTGACAGTTCTGACAATATACCCGGTTGCCCCGGCATCGGTGAAAAGACCGCAGTGAAACTCATTACAGAATTTGGAGGAATAGACGGACTTTTGGCGAACACCGATAAACTCAAAGGTGCACTCAAGGAGAAAGTGGAGTCAAACGTTGAACAGATAAAATTCAGTCGGCTGCTTGCAACAATAAGAACAGATGTTCCGATTGAACTTAATATGGAGTCACTGAAATTTGAGGGACCAGATGAGCAGAAACTTTTCTCAATTTTTGAGGACCTTGAGTTCCGCACTCTGATGAACCGTTTCAAATCCAAGCAGGCCGCCCCTGCACTTTTTCAGGAGACTGCAACTGCAACCGTTCAACAGGAAACAGCAACACAAATCAAGCCTGCAAAAAATGACGGTTTTCATGGCGATCTCTTTGACTTATTCCAGCCGGAGATACAGCCTGCTCAGGATTTTTCAAATCTCAAGGACATAAAAACCGTGCAACACAGTTACTATCTTATTGAGACTGAAAAAGATGCTGAAACATTAGCCCATAAAATAACAGCACAGGATTTTTTCTGTTTTGACACAGAAACCACCGGAACCAACCCTATTGCGGCCGAAATCGTTGGTTTGAGCATAGCACTCCGTGAACATGAGGCCTGGTACGTGGCCATGCCCCGTGAAAAAGAAGGAAAGCAGCGGATGCTTGAAATTTTCCGCTCCGTATTTGAAAATCCGGCAACACTTAAGATCGGACAGAACATAAAATATGACATCCTTGTTTTGGGCAACTACGGAATTGAGGTTCAAGGTCCCATGTTTGACACTATGATTGCCCATTACCTGTTGCAGCCTGAACTTCATCATAACATGGACTATCTGGCCGAAATTTACCTTGGCTACAAGACCGTCCATATTGAAGAACTGATAGGAGAGAAAGGTAAGAACCAGAAAAACATGGCAGACCTTAATCCATCGGCCGTATATGAATATGCATGTGAGGATGCCGATATCACCCTGCAATTGAAATCAATTCTGGAAAAGGAACTTGAAAAAGACGGTACCACTCCTCTGTTCCGTGATGTTGAGATGCCTCTTGTAAGCGTCCTTGCCTATATGGAACGTAACGGAGCCATGATTGACCCTGCTGCACTTGCTGAAACCTCTAAACTTTTCACAGAGAGGATGAAAGCACTTGAGGGTGAGATATTCCGGCAAGCAGGCGGTGAACCTTTCAATATTCTGTCACCCAAACAGGTGGGAGACATTCTGTTTGATAGGATGAAGATTGTTGACAAGCCCAAGAAAACCAAGACCGGCCAGTACGTTACATCAGAGGATGTATTGGAATCACTGCGTGCCGATCATAAGATAGTTGACCTGATACTCAAGTACCGCGGTCTCAAGAAACTGCTTGGTACATACATTGATGCGCTGCCGCAACTGGTCAATCCCGCTACAGGTAAAATACATACGTCATATAACCAGACTGTCACAGCAACAGGCCGCCTGAGTTCAAGCAATCCCAACCTTCAGAACATTCCTATCCGTGATGAAGACGGCAAAGAGGTACGCAAGGCTTTCATACCTGAACCAGGCTGCAAATTTTTCTCTGCCGATTATTCTCAGATAGAACTCCGTATCATGGCTCACCTGAGTCAGGATAAGAATATGATTGAAGATTTCAGACTAGGACATGACATACATGCCGCAACTGCCGCTAAAGTCTTTCATAAATCAATCAATGAGGTAACAAAAACTGAACGCAGTAAAGCAAAAACCGCAAACTTCGGTATCATTTACGGCATATCCGCATTTGGTCTGGCACAACGAATGGGTGTAAGCCGTACAGAGGCCAAGGAACTCATTGAAAACTATTTCAATACATACAGCGGAATCAAGAACTATATGGACCGCTCCATTGAGGATGCACGTGCCAAAGGTTATATTGAGACAATACTCAAACGTAAACGCTATCTGCCCGATATAACATCACACAATGCCACTGTACGCGGATTTGCTGAACGTAATGCCATAAACGCGCCTATTCAAGGCAGTGCAGCCGATATAATCAAAATAGCAATGATAGCTATTTACCGCAGGTTCAAGAGTGAAAATATCAAATCAACCATGATCCTGCAGGTTCATGACGAACTTAATTTCAATGTTGTTCCCGGTGAGGAGGAAAAAGTTGAAAGTATTGTTATTGAAGAAATGCAGAAAGCCTGGCCTATGTCTGTCCCTTTGGTTGCTGATTCAGGATGGGGTGCAAACTGGCTTGAAGCACATTAAAACATATCCTTGAACTGTCTGGCAAATTCCCATATTACAAGACCTGCACTCACTGATACGTTCAGTGAGTGTTTTGTTCCGTACTGAGGTATCTCAAGAGAATATTTGCAAATATCCACTACCGCCTGGTTTACACCTTTTACCTCATTACCTAAAACAAGTGCATATCTTTTACTCTTATCAACAACCAGATTGTCCAGTTTTATGCTATCTTCAACCTGTTCAACGGCTACAGTTACATAGCCTTGATCATTGAGTTCTTTGACAATACTGACACAATCCTTTGAATAAGACCAGTCAACACTCTCTTCGGCACCAAGTGCTGTTTTATGTATTTCTACAAGACAATTATCAGGAGTTGCCGTTATACCGCATAAAATAATCCTTTCTACTCTGAAAGCATCGGATGTACGGAATACAGAACCTACATTATAAAGACTGCGTACATCATCAAGTATCACAGTAATAGGCAGTTTGGTACTTTTTTTATATTGCTCTGCATTTATTCTTCCTAATTCCGTAACATTCAGTTTTCTCATAACAGAAATATTTTTGCTGTGTAAAATTAGTTCATTTTATAATTTTACCTGTTCAAAACAGTGTAAATAAGTGTTGATAAAAACATGCAAAAAAACAACTTGAAAATTTGGATTTGACAATAATGAAAGAGTATGGAAAAATAATCTGATATATGCTGTCAACAACACTATTTTTATATCTCTATTTTCAAACCGGAAATAAACATGCTAACTTTTTCAATTCAATAAACAAGTAAGGAAAAAACAAGTTAAATATATTGTTTATATCTTTATAAAATATTGAATATAAAATAATTAAGTTGTAAATAAAACTGTTTATAAATTTTTGTCAACAGTTTAAAAATAAAACAGGCTGTTTTCTGATAAAGATATCAACAGTTTCAACAGCCCTAATACAACAAATAATCAATTTAAATAAAAAAGAAACATAAGTATTCCTTTTATCTGATTACCGTGATGGATACGCTTTCGCTCTTATTGTTTTCAAGATTTGTGATAACGCCGTGATATACCCCAGAAGGTACTTTGTTTCCGTTGATATCAGTGAGGTTCCAACTGTATGAACCACCGTTTGAAGTACCTTGATGTACAAGTCGGCCTGAATTGCTTAAAATCCGGACTGTACTTTGCTGTGTAAGTCCTGTAATTGTTACATATCCTTCAAAGTCAGGTCTTACAGGATTAGGATAAACTGAAATATTTGATTTTGACAGCGTTTCTTCAGGGTCCCTGGCCTGACCTCCATATTCTACCATTCCAAGGCTTGTACCAAAGAATAAAGAGCCGTTTTGGCCATTTTCTGTAATGCTCAGTATATTGTTTGAAGGTAACGGACTGTTTTTGGTTGTAAAATGCTCAAGAGTCTCGGTTCCATCGGGACTTAAAAGAAAAACTCCGTCATTAAGAGTACCTATCCATTTACGGTTACCCTGGTCAATATATAATGCGGTAGTCATTACTCCGTTGAACAAATAGTCAGCAAGACCTGAACCGTCATTACGCGGTATTTTGATTCTTTCAAATACAGGATTTGAATTGGTAATGAATTTATCAGGATCCTTCAGAACAAATATACCTGTATTGGTTCCAATCCACATTTCACCGTTAAGGTCAAAATCATAAAAGAAAATATCATAAATCTCTTCGGTAGTACCGTCCTGATTTTTGAAATGCGGCCCTGAAAAATTAATTACATCATCTTTATTGTTCTTTAAGGTTGACTTGGTATCAATACAAATGATTCCAGCTTTATATCTTGATGAATTAAGCCAAATCCTGTCTTTCTGATCGAATCTCAATTGTTTAAGAGTAGGTAATGGAATATGGTTTTCTGTGATAAGTTCACTGTAATAGAGTCCAAACCAGTTTCCGTCGGGCTCAAGAACTTTAATAATGGTGTCAGTTTCATTGTTTGCCATCCAGAGATTACCGTATTTGTCATACTGAAGTGCACTCACACGTACATAATTGTTCTTTTCATATTCAGTATTGTTCAATATACTGGTAAGTCCGCTGTTATTCCATGTATGAAGTTTATAAAACATGTTGTTTTTGAACTCATAAAGACCTTGTCCCATAGATCCTACAAAAATATGATTTGGATCATCAGGATCCTGTGCGGCCTCTGTCAGGTTAACATAGTCAACTCCTGTCTTTGATTTAATATCCTCATCTAATGATTTCCACCTGTTATCTTCATAAATCATTACAGTACCGGGATAATAAATCTCATTGTAATTATGACAGCCGCCAATAACGAGCAATCTGCCTTTTTGCGGCCAGGATACTGAATGAAACCAGTTTCGGCGTGGACTGTTGGGTTTAATGTTTATTGATTTACATATAATACCGTCATCGGTCTTATTATATCTGCATAATCCGTTGAAACCCTGACACAGCCACCAGTCTTTACCATCTATGATTATATCATTTACCTGATAATCAAACTTATAGTCAGTATAATAAGAATAGGAATCATATACAGCAACAATAGTGTCCTGTAAGAATACCATCTGGTTGTTTCCTGTAAATGATACTCTTTCAACTTTTTCATTGTTTCTGACATTTGTAATTTCAGCGTTCTTACGGTTGATAGTCCATATTCTTTTGTCAAAGGAACGGCCGTAGAATTTTTTGTCAAATACAAACAGGTCAAGAAACTTTATGTTTCTGAACATTTTCCAGTTTGCATTGTCAAGCAGATTATCCGTTGTCAACCCAAGATATATACCGTCATTTGTTCCGCAGAAGAGTGAATCATTAATAAGAACAGAGGTGTTTACAGGTGAGTCAAAATGATAGGTATTTCTTATCTCTTTTCTGTTTACATCAAAAACAATAAGTCCTATACTGGTTGAGAGATATGCCAGATTCTTTTGGAACTTAAGGTCATTGATGGTAATGTTACCGGTATTGTTGTTTTTAATGTCGGTAAAGTTATAGATGGTTTCATCGCTGTATATAAGATCGATATTACCGTTTGAATAGATAAGTAGAACGGTATTTTCACTCTTACAGTAACCTATAACTGATATATCAGTATCACTTAAACCACCTGTCTTGTCAATGGTGTAGAGACCGTCATCGGCCGGATCAAAGAAATATACTGCACCTTCACTCAAAACAAATACAAGACCGAATGCTTTTACTGCCTGTGTGGCATTATTGTATGCCGGATGTGACCTCCAGGTACCTACCGGTATTCCTGCCTTAATTGTACAAAAAGGCAAAAGGAGCGTTACCGCAATCAATGCAGCAACGGCTCCCTTTGTCAAAACCTTTATCATAATTTTTTCAGATAGTCTGCTAATTTACGTACGGCGCGTCCCCTGTGACTTATCAGGTTCTTGCTTTCAGAAGTCATTTGTGAGAATGTCTCGGTATAACCTTCAGGTATAAACAGCGGATCATATCCGAATCCTCCGTCGCCGTAATGGCGCTCTGTTGCTATCGTTCCTTTTACAATTCCCTCAAACAGAACTTCCTGTCCGTTAAGTAATAACGCAATAACTGTCCTAAATTGTGCGCTGCGGTCTGTTTTTTCTTTTAATTCAGCCAGCAACTTGGTCATATTTGCCTCTGAATCATGGTTGCCGGCATAACGCGCGGAGTGAACTCCAGGTGCTCCGTTCAGTGCTGTAACCTCAAGTCCGGTATCATCGGCAAAACAGTCATAGCCGTAATGCTCCTTGACGTAACGGGCTTTCTGGAGGGCGTTTCCCTGAAAAGTATCGGCTGTCTCGGGGATATCTTCGTGGCAGTTAATATCATTCAGAGAGAGAACCTTGAAGCGGTCACCAAGTATCTGGCGGACCTCCTCCAACTTGTGGGCGTTATTTGTGGCAAATACCAATTCCATACTTTTAGAGAACTATGTTCACTATCTTGCGAGGTACTACTATCACCTTGCGGATTGGCTTGCCGTCAATGTAGCCCTGAGCCTTCTCATTGGCCAGAACGGCATCCTGAATCTCCTGCTGTGTGGCATCGGCGGCAAAGTCCATTGTAAAACGTGTCTTGCCATTGAATGAGATGGAGTAGGTTATGCTGTCCTCCTTGAGGTACTCCTCGTTGAACTTGGGCCATGCGGCATCACAAACTGAACCTGTGTTACAAAGTGAACTCCAGAGTTCCTCGGCGGTGTGAGGTGCAAAGGGAGCAATCACTTTGGCCAGGTCAGCCAGTACAACGCGCTTGTTGCATTTAAGGCCTGAAAGTTCGTTTACGCATATCATGAATGCGGCAACTGATGTGTTGAATGAGAAGTTTTCAATATCCTCAGTTACCTTCTTTATGAGCTTGTGGATTGATTTGAGCTCATCCTTTGTGGCGGCCTCGTCACTTACTGCCAGATTGCCGTCACGGTCAAAGTAGAGAGCCCACATCTTGCGGATAAAGCGGTGGCAGCCGTCTATGCCATTGGTATCCCAAGGCTTTGACTGTTCAAGCGGTCCCAGGAACATCTCGTACATGCGCAGTGTATCAGCACCGTACTTCTCGATGATGTCATCGGGATTGACAACGTTGAACATTGACTTACTCATCTTCTCAACTGCCCATCCGCAGATATACTTGCCGTTCTCAAGGATGAACTCGGCGTTGTTGTACTCGGGACGCCAGTTCTTGAATGCCTCAACGTCCAGTACATCGGCACTTACAATGTTTACGTCAACGTGTATGGGAGTTGTGTCATACTGGTCCTTTAGGCCGAATGATACGAACTTGTTTGTATCCTTGATGCGATATACAAAGTTACTGCGACCCTGTATCATACCCTGGTTGATCAGTTTGCTGAATGGCTCCTCTACCTCGCTTACGCCCAGGTCCTTGAGGAACTTGTTCCAGAAACGTGAGTAGATAAGGTGACCGGTGGCGTGCTCAGAGCCTCCCAGATAGAGGTCAACACACTTCCAGTAGTTATCAGCCTCACGGCTTACCAGAGTCTTGTCATTGTGCGGATCCATGTAGCGCAGATAGTAGGCCGATGAGCCTGCGAATCCGGGCATGGTGTTGAGTTCGAGCGGGAATATGGTTTTGTTGTCTATGAGTGACTTGTCAACAACCTTGTTGTTAACCTCATCAAAGGCCCATACCTTGGCGTGACCCAGAGGGGGTTCACCGGTTTCGGTGGGCTTGTACTCACTTATCTCGGGGAGTTCCAATGGCAGGCACTGTTCGGGTACCATTGTGGGTATTCCGTTTTTATAGTAAACGGGGAACGGCTCACCCCAGTAGCGCTGACGGCTGAATATGGCGTCACGCAGACGGTAGTTAACCTTTACCTTACCCAGCTTGTTCTCCTGAACGTATTTCTTTGTTGCAGCAATGGCCTCCTTCACAGATAGTCCGTTCAGATTGAGACCGCCTTCGCGGATCTGGTCGGGACGGGGTGAGTTCATCATTATACCCTCCTTGGCATCAAAGCTCTCCTCTGATACATCGCAACCCTCAATGAGCGGACGGATTTCAAGGCCGAAATGCTTTGCGAATGCGTAGTCACGGCTGTCATGTGCAGGTACGGCCATGATGGCGCCTGTACCGTAGCCGGCCAGTACGTAGTCACTTATCCATACGGGTACATCCTCACCTGTCAGCGGGTTGATGGCGTATGAGCCGCTGAATACGCCGGTAACACGGCGGTCGGCTATGCGCTCACGCTCGGTGCGTTTCTTAACGGCTGCAACGTAGGCATCGACCTCCTTCTTCTGGGCGGGTGTGGTGAGTTGTGCCACCAGTTCGCTCTCAGGAGCCAGTACCATGAATGTTACGCCGAATATGGTATCGGCGCGGGTGGTGAATATGGTGAATTCTATGTCGCTGTCTTTTACGTGGAACTGCATCTCGGTACCCTCGGAGCGGCCTATCCAGTTGCGCTGGGTCTCCTTGATGGAGTCTGACCAGTCAATCTTGTCCAGACCGTCAAGCAGGCGCTGTGCATAGGCTGATACTCTCAGGCACCACTGGCGCATCTTTTTCTGCTCTACGGGGAATCCGCCGCGTACCGATACGCCCTCAACTACCTCATCGTTGGCAAGCACGGTGCCCAGACCGGCACACCAGTTCACCATAGTCTCGCCCAGGTAGGCTATGCGGTAGTTCATCAGAATGTCTGATTTCTGCTTCTCATCCATGGCCTTCCACTCGGCTGCTGTGAAGTTGAGTTCCTCGCTCTGGGCTACGTCAAGGCCTTCAGTTCCTTTCTGCTCAAAGTGCTTGATGAGTTCCTCAATGGGCTGTGCGCTCTGGCACTTGTTGCAGTAGAAACTGTTGAACATCTTCTGGAAGGCCCACTGTGTCCAGTGATAGTAGCCGGGAGTGCATGTACGAACCTCGCGGTCCCAGTCAAATGAGAATCCTATCTTGTCCAGCTGCTCGCGGTAGCGGTTTATGTTCTTTTCAGTAGTTATTGCGGGATGCTGTCCGGTCTGAATGGCATACTGCTCGGCGGGCAGGCCATATGCATCGTAACCCATGGGGTTCAGTACGTTGAAACCGCACTGACGCTTGTAGCGGGCGTAGATATCTGATGCAATGTATCCTAACGGGTGGCCTACGTGCAGGCCTGCGCCTGACGGGTAGGGGAACATGTTAAGTACGTAAAACTTGGGTTTTGCGGGGTTCTCAACTACCTTGTAAGTACCCTCTTTGGCCCACTTTTCCTGCCACTTTTTCTCAATAGCTCTGAAATCGTATTCCATTATTGCAGTTCTAAATCTATTCAGACCGCGAAATTACACAATTTCAAGTAAAAAACACCACTATTGCTTATGCTCTTTTATTAAGTACCGCAGGACTATAGGGGTTGAAGACCAGCACCTCCGAGCTACTCCAAACCCCTACGATGCCTGAACATCAAACTTCTCCCTCTTAATCCCCTACGGGGCTTAACGGTCGTCGGACAAGTGATGTTCTTTTCGGCATCTCCAGGGCTTTCCGCTTAACGCTCTCCGCTAATGGTCCCCAACCCCTATAGTCCTGCTCCTGCAAATGGAAACGGACTGCTTTTTGTGCTACCCGTTTTTGTTCTGATTATTAGCCTATCTGTTTGTTTTGCTCCGTTTCTTTTTGGACGGGGATTTGTTGGTTGAAGATGGAGTGTAGGCCTTCTTCGTAAGCTCTTAGGGCTTCATGGCCTTGGCTGGTTATTTTACATACTGTGTGGGAAAGGCGGCCTAGTCCTGTTTTGGTTACTTCAAGATAGCCGGCTTCTTTTAAGGTGGTTATCTGTACGCTTAGATTACCTCTTGTGGAATCGGTAATCTGGCAGAGATAGACAAAATCAGCACTTTCCAGATTGTCCAGTGCAACCATTATCTTAAGGCGTAGCTCATTGTGGAGCAGTGGGTTTATTACAGGGAATTTGAAATCCATATTGCTTCAAAAGGTTGACTGTTTTACAAAATGGCGGTACATGTGGCCTGGGATGATAAGTACAATAACTGTAATGATTGCAGTTATGAGCAGTTGCCACGGCCAGAGTTCACCTTGAAAGAATAGTGGCACAACAGACAAAACGGCTCCTATAATACCACAAATTGTTTTTGGTTTGAAATGAAGAATGATTCCTGTCATATAACAACCCATACCGCAGAGCAAACTCATGAAAGTACAGAAAAACTGTTCAAATAATTCCGCGCAACCCATGGCAAAGCCACCAATAAAACTGGCAAAACCTATGAACACCCACATCATAAGGATTATGTTCTGATTGAGTGTACGCCTGCGTGTCCGTTCATAGTCTTCATTGATGAAATACATCATAAGGGGTATGCCAACTATTGGAATGCCGGCCCAAAGCCAATTACACCAATTCTCATTCCACACAATAAGTGCAATGAATTCTATGAACAAGAAAAAAGCCGTAGGATAGCCCCAGGCGAGAAACAAATTCTCACCTGTGAGCTCCTTACGGTTTAAAACTTCACTCCGTGTATGGGCTATAATGTCAAGTTCCTGTTCGGCAGTGTCCATCCCAAATTTACTTTATATAGAATACTTGGCCGTCAACAATAATAAATCCTTTTTGACCATTGCCAACTTGTACTCCACCCAAATTGAATTGATAACCTTCTTTTGCCGTTGAACGTTCTTGTTTGATATTGGTTGTCAAATCACCCACAAAGGTAACATTTGCATCGGGGAATTTGTCTGTCCATTTGTTAATATCTGCTTCTGCCACGTGGAACTTGGTGGATTTAGGGTTCATAAGGCTGAAGTCATCCTTCATGCCGCCGTCCCATGTGATTGTCGGACAGGCATAGCAATAGACATCCTGCATCTCACAGAAGAAGAAAGTCTCTGCATCAATATGGGTGACACCTGAAGGAATATTGACGCTGGTCAGTCCGCTGGTCATGTGGAAAGCACGGCTCTCAATGGTGGTGACACTCTCAGGCAGTGTGAGTGCAAATGTTCCTTCCTCTCCCCAGAAGGCCTCCTCACCAATGGTTGTGATTCCATCAGGAATGGTGGTAGCGGCACCGCCGGCAACGAGTTTGTTGGTAGCCTTCTCAAATATACCGTTACAGCCCAGATCGGCATACTTGGAATTGTCCTCATCCACGGTCACTGATGTTATGGGGCTTGAGCAGTAGAGAGCCTGTCCGATGCTGGTAACGCCAGCGGGGATATTCAGCGAGGTGAGTCCTGCAAACCAGAACACCGTGGAACCGAGTGTTGTCACGCTCTCAGGAATGGTAAAGGATGTCAGTTTCTTACAGTCTTGAAAGGCGGAGCTACCGATGCTGGTGATAGTCGGCGTACCTTCAAAGGTAAAGGTGGATAGTTCTGAACAATCACCAAAGGCGCTCTTGCCAATGCTTGTCACCGTAGCAGGTACGGTAAAGGCCGTCAGTGCTGAGCAGCTATTGAAGGCTCTGGCACCGATGGTAGTCAGTGCCGGTGTTCCGGCAAAGTTGACTGTCGTCAATTGTTTGCTACCTTGGAAAGAATAGGTGTCAATTACGGTGACACATTCTGGAATAGTGATGCTGGTCAGCTTTGTATAGGTAAGTGCCATCTCGCCTATTGTAGTCACATAGCCTTCATAGACCACGGTGCCTGCGCCGTCGGCAAAGTCATGCGACTTAACACTCATGGCGCCTTTGAAATTGGCAAAGTCATCGAACTTAGTCACCTTCTCGGATGCAGTGTAGGTAAAGGTGGTGGTAGGTGCATCCTTTATCAGGGCAGCATAATTGTCCCAGCCTTCTGTTGCCTTATAGGTGTCTGCATAGCCTGCGGGGACGTAGATGGCGGTGAGCGCTTCACACTCGCCAAAGGGAAGTTCAGGTTCCAGTGCCGGGGGTGTGGTGGGCAGAAGTGTGACCACTTCCAAGTCCTCATTGAACAGGAATGCACTATAACCAAGCTTTGTCACAGTGCTGGGAATGACAACGGATGTCAGTTTGGAGCCAAAGAAAGCATACATATCGATGGTCTCCAAACCCTCAGGCAGGTCTATGCTGGTGAAAGCACACTCTTCAAGAGCACTATTAGTAATGGTCTTGAGGGTATTGGGCAGCGTGACGGAAGCACAGTTGATCTGCATACCGCAAGCCATATTCTCAAGCGATGTAATGCCTTTACCGAACACAGCGCTCTTGATACCTCCCCAGAAGCCAGGATGTTCGTAGTCCTGATATACGATAGGATTGATGGCAGGTTCGTCATTCCACGGAGCAACATTCAGCTTGCCGGTTCCGCTGACAGTTAGTTTTCCCTCTAAGATGTCAAATCGCCAATTACCACTGCCTTGCTCTGCATCAGGTGTCCCATATTCACTATAAGTCCATGTTCCTATGAATTCATTCTTGAACTTTTCTGCATCAAAACCTCCCCAGCCGTCATAATTAACGCCGTATGGGACATAGAAAGCTTCAACATCAAGCAGAGTGGTGCCGTCATAATCAGTAAATACGGATTCGCCAAGAGTGGGCTTGGAATTGCCTCCTATTCCCACTTCCTTCAGGCCGGTACATCCTTGGAAGGCGGCATCGCCAATATTCTTGACACCAGCGCTTATATAAACAATCTCCAGTTGGGTGTTGGACATGAAGGCTCCGCCACCAATGGTCTTCACTGTGCCGGGAATGGTAATAACGGTGAAAGCGCAGCCGTCAAAAGCCGACTCACCGATTTCCTCCACACCCTCAAAGATGCCAACGCTTTCCAGATTGTTACAACCTTCAAAAGCATAATCGGAAATCTTCTTCAGGCTGGCAGGTATTGATACATATTTCGCCTGACTACCTGCAAATGCACCCGTTCCCAGATGTGTCAGCGTTCTGGGAAGATTAGGGTTCTTCACCTTGGCACCGCTGAAGGCATAATCACCAATGCTGATGAAACCTGAATCAGGATATTGTACACTGTTCAGTTTTTCACATCCTGCAAAGGCATTATTACCGATTGAGGTAATACCTTTTTCAATGACAAGACTCGTCATTGTTTCTGAATAATCAGCAAACCAGGGAGCCTCGCCATAATCGTAGTCAGCCATAGCGCCAGTTCCCGTAATAGTCAGTGTAGTCCCTTCATAAGACCATGTGGCATTAGTTCCGCATGTGCCGCTGGTCTCTTGCGCATTCACACTAAAGCACATCGAAATCAAAAGGGATGTGCTGAAAAATGGAAGTAGTCTCTTTTTCATAAGCATCATTATTCTTAGTTGAAAGTTTATTTTATAAACATAAAAGCAAAAGTAAAGTTTATCTTTTAAACTTAAAAGAAAAAGGTAAATAATAATGTCTTATTTATATAATCCGCAGGAGGGAAGAATTTCAGTTATTTGAACAAAGGGAAATCCTTATTAGGGTGTTTTTTTACCTTTGCGTTATTCGTCCGTATAATTGACAGATGATGGTTCAGATTGACAGCGAAATAATTGAGAGGTGCCGGCGTGGTGAAACGGGTGCGTTCCGTACGGTGGTGCAGACTTTCCAACCTATGATCTATTCGCTGTCGGTCAAGATGCTGGCCGATGAAGAGGAGGCCAAGGACATAGTTCAGGACACTTTTATCAAGGCATGGCAATCCATCAGCAGTTTTGACGGACGGTACAGTTTCTCCACATGGCTCTATACCATTGCCTCAAGGCTCTGTATAGACCGAATAAGGAAACTCCGTTTCAGCGAACCCATGAATGATGACATTGCGGTATTTGAGGGTTATGCATCGGATTCCAATCCGGAACGGCAGTTGGAGAGCAGTGAGTGGGTATCGGTTATAAAGGTGCTGGCGCAGAAACTGAGTAATAAACAGAGACTGGTTTTTACTTTGAGCCAACTTGAAGGACTTGATACTGAAGAGATTATACGGATTACAGGAATGGACTCCACACAGATTAAGAGCAATCTGTCACTGGCCCGCAAGAGTGTCCGCGAACAACTGATTAAACTTGGATATGAAAAAGACTGAAGATATACTTGAACGCCTCAAAGGGCAGATGCCGCAGGTTCCTGACGGCGATATGCTGACAGAGAACATTATGCAGGCTATAGAAAACGGCAAGCGAGGCCGGATTATACCGCTTTGGCTTAATGTGCTCAGGGTGGTTTCATCGGCAGTGGCAGTGTTGCTGATAGTGATGTTCATCGGTCTTAACGGCCGGAATGAACAGCCTGCTGCTCAAAGCATTGCACTGTCATCAGAAATAGCCACTGGTACGGATTTGAATGACATTGACACAGCACTACAGATTAAAAAGGATAAGGCTGAAAGGAGAAAGGCAAGACAAATAAGAGAAACTCAAATACAGAAACTATATGCAAAGTTTTAAATACTGCATCCTGGCCGCGATTGCAGCCCTGATGGTCACATCGTGTGACAAGAATGTTACGATGGTTACGGAGATAAATCGTGACGGTACCTGCATAAGACAGGTTTCAACCGGCGATGATTGCATTCTGGATGATGAATCATGGGAGGAGGTGGCTGCTCAGGATACCGCTGACCAGAAAATGATTACCCTGCGCCGCTCATTCAGCAGTGTTGAGGAGATGGCCGCCAACCCTATCCTGAGCGTTTACGGTGAGCCCGTCCGTTCAGAGGCATCACTGCAAAAGCGTTTTAAATTGTTCTATACTGATTACACCTTCACAGAAACATTTGCAGGTTGGGGAGATCATTTTGACATCCCTATCACAAAGTATGTAAGCCAGGATGAGGCCGGATTCATGTGGACAGGTTATCCTGATCTGACAGAGGGGATGACAGGCATAGATATGGTTGATAAACTGGATGATATTCAGGAAAGACTTGAATATTGGGAGTATACCATTGTCTATAACTGTTATAATAAGCTCATATCCAATCACTATGATGATATTACCAATCCGCCGGTGGATAGGGAGGTTTTTCTCTCTTTGAGAGATTCTATTGTTGACTATGGATTTAAGAACGGGTACGATGAATTCAGTGAGATAAGGATCTTACTCAAGGATTACTTCAAATCAGACGCCTTCAATGTTTTCTATTCTTCCAAGAAGAATGATGATGTCAAAGATGAATATGATTCGGAGTTTGAAAGCTATTTCGGTCCGGTAAGTGAGATAATCGTACTAAAGGCGCCCTACTGTCTAAAGATGCCCGGACGTGTGACCGATGCCGGGCGCGGTACACTTGCTGACGGTGTCATACAGTACCGCTTTGAAGGAGGATTCCTTGTTCCCGGTGACTACACAATAACCGCATCCTCTCGCGTGGTGAACGTCTGGGCGTTCATCCTCTCTGCCGCGGTAATCATTCTAGCGCTTGCAAGCCTGCTTTACCGCAAAAAATAGTGCAATTGGGGACAGTCCCCAATTGCATCACGTTTAAATGGTGACAAGGGTGTAGTCCATTGAGCCGACGCCTATCTTTTGGGCGTGTTCTACGCAGGAGCGCCAGTTAGTGTCGGGGTGAATCATGTGCCAGTGGTCTCCGTGGTCATGTTTATGGTGCTCGCAGTTGTGTGAGAGTACATTGTCACTGGGGATTACGGGGGCTGCATTTACCATATCGGCACTTGCGCAGTCTATGGCTACAGGATCAAATGATGCAAGCATGCCAATGTTGGGTACTACGGGCGCATCATTGTAGCCCCAGCAGTCACACTCAGGCGATACATCCATTATCAGGTTAATGTGGAAATTGGGCTTGCCAAGAAGAGTTGCTTTAGCGTACTCGGCTATCTTGCAGTTGAGTATGTCAAGTTGCTCGTCATTATCAGCTATGGCACCGTTGAACTGGCAGGTGGCTACACATTGGCCGCAACCTATGCATTTGTTGTAGTCTATTACAGCTTTGCGCTCCACTATTGAAATGGCGTGACTGGCGCAGTTCTTTACACAGAGTCCGCAGCCGCGGCAGGGCTTCTTGTCTATACGGGGCTTTGAGGCGCTATGCATCTCTTTTTTGCCGGCTACGCTTCCGCAGCCCATCCCAAGGTTCTTGAGTGCTCCGCCGAATCCGGCCATTTCATGGCCTTTTACGTGGTTGATGGATACTATGATATCGGCCTCAGCAATGGCAGCACCTATCTTGGGGGCCTTGCAGTACTCTCCGTCTATGGGTATTTCTACGTAGTCAAGTCCTTTCAGGCCATCGGCAATGATTACCTGAGTGCCTACGCTGAAAGGGGTGTAACCGTGCCTGACAGCAGTGTCCTGGTGGTCTATGGCATTTGAGCGCCAACCGGTGTACAGGGTGTTGCAGTCTGTAAGGAAAGGCTTTCCGCCCAGTTCTTTTATGATTTTTACTATAACTGCAGCATAATCCGGACGTAGATATGCCATGTTGCCTATCTCGCCGAAATGAATCTTTATAGCAGTGAATTTGCCGTTGAAATCAATGTTTTTGATTCCTGCCTTACGTACCAGTTTATCAAGTTTGTACAGCAGATGGTGATCAGGATCTGTCCTAAGGTTTGTGTAAAATACTTCTGATGCCATATTGGTTTATAGTTGGATTCTATTTGCGAATATACCTTATTGTGTCCAATAATTTGACACTTTTGGCCTGAAAAGCACGATTTTGCAATTTTTTCTTGGTGAGCGCAGTGACTGCCCTTACTTTTGCCACAAAGATTAACAGCAGTCCTTATGTTCAGTCATTATCTTAAAATTGCACTCCGGAACATTGCCAAGTATAAGACCCAGAGCATTATTGCAGTATTGTCAATTGCCTTGGGAATGGTTTTCTGTTCACTTACACTTATGTGGATACGGTATGAACGGAGTTATGATTCATTCTATAGGGACGCCAATGACATTTACCTTGTAATGGGACTTAATCCTGCTTACATAGGAGAAGGTTTCAGTAGTTATACCGCATATCCTGACGGAGCATATCTGGCAGAGAAATACCCACAGATAGAGGATTTTGCAAGATGTATGTCCGTTAATTACAATGTTGTTCGTGACGGGAACGTTGTTGCTGACCTGGCAGGTCTGTGCGTTGATGATAATTATCAGGATTTATTTGGTATCAAGGTATTAGAAGGTGAAAATATTCTGCATCTGTCCAAGAATGAGGCCGCTTTGACCAAGACTCAGGCTGACAGACTGTTTGAAAGCGGCAGTGCAGTAGGACAGATGTTGTTTACACACCAAGGTTTTTTCAGAGTCAAATCCGTAATAGAGGATCCTCAGAGACCAACTTCTTTTCCATATGATATGCTTACGGGATATGATTTGGAAAAGTTTGATAGCAGGGGTTATATATGTACAAATCTGTTTTTCAGAGTAAGTAATGAAAACCTGCACACGTTGGCCCGGAAAATAGAGAGTGATACCATTATCTATAATGGTTCAATCACATTATCCGATGGTAATACGTTTACATACAAAGAATCTAATGAAATGAACTATAAACTTCTGCCCTTAAAGAAAGTGAGGGAAGAAGCAAATATTTACACTGATGTAAAACTGAATGTAAGATTACAGTATGTATATATCCTGATGCTATTGGGCATTGTGTTGATTGTATGTGCTCTGACCAACTACTTTACACTGTTTGTGACCAAAATCAGAATGAGGGTCAGAGAAATATCTTTACGTTATGCCAACGGAGCCGGTATGAGGCAGATTGTTATGCTGTTCTGTACTGAAATAATGATTGTTCTGTTTCTGTCACTCTCAGCCGGTGCCATTATATGTACGTTTGTCTTACCGTTCTTTAAAGTCCTCAGTGTAATGGACAAGTCCGTTACATTTATGATAATGAGTTATCTTCTGTCTGCAGCAATAATAGGGGCGTTGTCCGTATTGGTTGCATTGGCATTTATAGCTGTGACCGGGCGTAAACAGTTGGCACGGTATTTCGGCAACACCGAAAGCAATAGAGGAACAGCTGTCGGATACAAGATAAGCATAGGTTTCCAATTGGCTGTGAGCCTCTGCTCCATATTCTGTTCAGTAGTTATCAGCAGACAGTTGAACCATCTGCTGCAATCATCAGATATGGGATATAAGAAACACAATGTCGGTTACTGCTATCAGTATGGTATGTCAGAGACCGATGTCATGGCAGCAAGAGAAAAACTAAAGATGATGCCGGAGCTGGAAAAGGTTGTTTATGGATTTAATCCCACAAATTCTTATACTATATATTCCTCGGTCAATGCTGATACTGTCAACGGGGAACCGAACACCATCAAAATAGTAATGATTAAAGCCAACAGGGATTATCTTGATTTGATTGAAGTGGAACCTGTGGCCGGTGAACTGTTCAGCCAGGAAGAGAAGAATAACGTAGTCCTGATAAATGAAACCCTTGCCAATATGCTGGGAGGAGCTGATCAGATTGTCGGAAAAGAGATATTCTCTCACGGTGATCCGCTAACTGTCAAGGGTGTTGTTAAGGACTTGTGTTATTCGAACCCCAAAAATGAGATTGCTCCGCTGGTTTATGAATACATGAAGGAGAATAATGAAACAGGGGTAAATGCACATTCCTATTTCCTGTTCAAATACAAGGAGGGTGTCAGATGGAATGATTTGCAGAATAAAATAGAGGAGACAATGCGTGAAATCAGGCCAAATGCCACGTATAATTCCCAAAATATGGAACTCAGTTATATGGCCTACATAAAGTCTGAGTCAATGTTAAGCTTACTATTGATAACCATAACCCTGATTTGCGTAATCATAGCCGTTAGCGGCCTGTACAGCATTGTAGCCCTGTTATGCCAGAAACGCCGCAAGGAGATTGCCATCCGCAAGATAAACGGTGCCAGGATGAGCGATATCCTCAGAATGTTCCTTAAAGAATATCTGCCCATAATCATATTGAGCGCAATAGCCGCTTTCTCAGTAGGAGCAACTATAATGCACCGCTGGCTCTCCACCTACGTCCGCCAGACCCCCATCACCATTTGGGTATATCTCTCCGTATTCCTTTGCATGCTACTGATCATTGCCGTGACCGTGTTCGGCAATATCCGCCGTGCAATGATTGAGAATCCTTCCGAAGTAATAAAAAGCGAATAACACAATATGTTTATCCATTATCTGAAAATAGCACTGCGTAACATCAGAAAGTATGCGTTCCAGAACATAATCTGTATCCTTGGTCTGGCAGCCGGTTTTGCCAGTTTCTGCATTACTTCAATCTGCGTCCATTATGAGAACACATATGATACTTTCCATAAGGATTGGAAGAATATCTGGGCGTTTGATGTAAGTGAAAAGGCCAAGCATGAGAGCCTGGAATACAGCAGGCCCTATGAGGCATATGCCAGTTCATATGAAGATATGGGCAAGTGGCCGGAACTTGATGCTGCCGTCTCATTCCGTACTATGGGCGGTGCTGCGGGTACTCCAAGGGTTATCATCATAGACAGCACGTTTACAAGTCTTTTCAATCTGGAACTGGTGGATGGCAATTTTGATTTTCTTGTTGATCCCACTCTGTTTGCCGTTTCAGAGTCTTATGCAAGAAAACTGTACGGCAATGAGAATCCTATAGGTCAGACAATTGATGGTGCTGCTGCCAGGCTGATTTTCCAGGGAGAGTATAAGGAGAATACCAAATATCGGGTAGGTGCTGTCCTTAAGGACTGGAACCACTCTTTTATGAAAGCCGATATTGTCATTTCCAAAAAGGCTGCCGGCATCAATTTCAGGACATGGGAATTCCTGTACAAGGTAAAACCCGGTACTGACCTTGATGCGCTGGCCAGAAAGGTTAGCGATTCATTCCATGAAAAGGATGACAGTTATATTCGCAAGGACTATGTGCCCATAAGAATAAACAATGTCCATAAGACATTCAGAGGTAATCTGAATGAACTGGATTTTGGGGGAGTGGCCATTATCTCCTGGGCGAGCCTTTTGCTGGTGATTTGCTCTATCATAAACTATCTGATATTCTTCCTTAACAGTCTGGCCGACCGCAGGCGTGAAATGGCTTTACGCATAGTTCATGGTTCATCAGCCCTGAACCTCACGGCTCTCCTTGCGGTCAATATTCTGATAGTGCTTGTCATTGCCTATCTGGCAGGTATGCTTGTCGTTTCATTGCTTGCCCGGCCATTCTGCCTCTACGCCGGCTTTGACATTCCTGATTCTTTGTTTATGGGAGGATGCATGGTGTATATGCTCATCATCCTGATAGTCTCGCTGTTTATATGCACAGTAATATCCAACGTGGTCCGCAAGAGGATAATGCATGATTCACTTGTAAACAAAAAGTCTTCAAAAGTTTTCAGTGCGGTCAGTCTTGGCGTACAGTTGGCTTTCAGCATATTCTTTATCTTTTCATCGGTCTCTATAATGGATCACTATCGCGGCATGTTCAAGAAAGACCTGGGTTTTGCGGTTCAGAACACTGCCATGATCTTTTATTATACCGAGCCTCATCAATATGATAATCAAAAGCAGGAATGGATAGATAACTATCATACAGAGGTTGAAAGAAAGATAGCGCAACTGCCTATGGTTGAAGATGTCCTGACCGATGGCAATCTGTACATGGGCTCCATAAATATAGGATTGTCTGATGTCCTGATTTCTCTTGGCCCCGATGATGAACCTGTACCGGTAAGCCAGGATCCCGGTATTTCAGAGTTGTGGAAACCCATTTACGGGTTTACCGTTCTTCAGGGAGAACTGCCTGAACGTGAATTGAAACTTGGAGAGATAGTGATTACAAATGATGTATGCAGGCTGTTGGGACTTGACAACCCTATAGGAGAGACAGTTCTGTTGCATGGAAAATATTTCAGGGATTATAGCAACAGAAACTATTATACAATCGTTGCAGTCCTTAAGGAGATGTATATGGCTGGACCTGACAAGACGCCGCTCCCTATGGTTTTCACAGCATCGGGTTCGATACATGAGAGTCTGCTTATCAAATATAAACCCGGAACACGCCGTGAGTTAGAGGCGGCAGTCAATGATATCATCGCCGATATCAATAATGAATGTCAGCTCTCATTTGCCGAAGACAGGGTTATCAGGGATCACATGACGAGTACCACCAAACTGTTTGTTCTCATGATTATATTCTCCGGTATCTGCGTACTGATATCCATATTCGGAGTATGGTCTGTCATAGTGCTGACATGCCACAAAAGACGTCGTGAAATAGCAATCCGCAAGACTTTCGGTGCCAGGGCAAATGAGATAATGGCAATATTCCTTAGGGAGTACGGGCTCATCCTGATTGGAGCGGCAATCCCTGCGTTCATATCGGGCTATCTGTTTGTAAACCGTTGGCGGGAACAGTTCCCTGTCCGTAATACCATACACTGGTGGATATATCCAGCCATTCTTCTGATCCTTGCTGCAGTAATCTATTCGGTAATAATCAGCAGCGTTGTGCGTTCTGCCCGCGAGAATCCAGCTGATGTAATCAAGAGCGAGTGATGCAAAAGGGGACTGTCCCCAATTGCATCATTTGCCTTTCAGGATTTTCTTGATGTCGTTGAGTTTGTTCAGGGCCTCAATGGGGGTGAGGTTGTTGACATCAATTGAGAGCAGTTGGTCACGAATCTGGCAGAGCACTGGGTCGTCAAGTTGGAAGAAACTCATCTGCAGGCCCTCGCGGTGCTGACCTGTCTCTACGCTGGGACGTGATATGCCCTTGCCTGTGCTGGTTGCTTCCATCTCCTTAAGAATGGTATTGGCTCGTTTTACGATGCTGCGCGGCATGCCCGCCATCTCAGCCACATGGATTCCGAATGAGTGTTCACTGCCTCCAGGCACCAGTTTGCGCAAGAACAGCACCTTTCCATCGGTCTCTTTTACCGATACGTTGAAGTTGCGTATGCGGCTGAATGACTGAGCCATTTCATTGAGTTCATGATAGTGGGTGGCAAACAGCGTGCGGGCATGGGCCGACGGATGCTCATGTATGTACTCCACTATGGCCCAGGCAATTGAGATACCGTCATATGTTGAAGTGCCGCGGCCCAATTCATCAAAGAGTACCAGGCTGCGTGCGGTCAGGTTGTTCAAGATGCTGGCGGCCTCAGTCATCTCAACCATAAAGGTGGATTCTCCGGCCGATATGTTATCGCTGGCTCCAACGCGGGTGAATATGCGGTCAACCACGCCTATGCGGGCACTGTCTGCTGGAACATAGCAGCCCATCTGGGCAAGCAGGGTAATCAGTGCGGTCTGACGCAGCAAAGCCGATTTACCGGCCATATTGGGACCGGTAATTATCAGTATCTGCTGGCCGTCACTGTCAATGAATACGTTGTTTGATATATAACTTTCACCCGGAGCCATCTGGGTCTCAATAACCGGATGACGGCCCTCCTTTATGTCA
>JAFZKA010000024.1 GCA_017551925.1 Bacteroidaceae bacterium
ACCAACTGAGCTATGACACCAGAAACATTTGTCTCAAATGCGGGTGCAAAGATACGTACTTTTTCTAGTCTGACAAGTTTTTGAGCACAAAAAAGTGCATATCACGAAAAAATAACTTAACTTTGCACCGCATTTGCAAAGGATCGGAATGTAGCGCAGTTGGTAGCGCACTACGTTCGGGACGTAGGGGTCGGGCGTTCGAGTCGCCTCATTCCGACAGAAAAGGGAGCCATATCGGCTCCCTATTTCTGTCGGAATGACTAACGTCATTTTATTTTGGATTTAAATACCTGTTGTCCACGGATAACAGAGTATTCTTTTTATACTCTATCATCTTTAGTACAAGAAACCAAATAGCCAGAGCGGAATCCTGTTACCACGTCCAAACTCTACCTCGTCAATAGCCAGGAAGCTGTTTTCAATATCCTTGATCTGGTCAAAAGTCTTCCTGGGGCCGCCCACTTCAAACAGGTAACGGTCATTTATCCGGAAATCGCCCTTAGCGGGATAATTGATTTTGCACACCCTGCTCAGCTGGTTATAGAAGAATGTTTCACGTATGGTTCCTATCTCCGGGCCATCAGACAAAGCGTACATCAGGTTGGGATTGTCCAGGAACAGTTTATCGGGCGATGACATTTTTTTTACCGCTTTGACTTGAGTTTTCAGCTGGCCTATCAGAGCAGCGTTTTCAAGCAGATCCATCAATTTGAGTCCCTGTTCACGACTGGTTTCCAACTGAGAGTAGATATCTGCCATATTGGGGACAAATGGAACTTGTGCAGCAATGATATACAGAAGTTTCTTGAGTTTCTATACAGCACGTCAGGATTCAGTTCCATATTATAATTAATTTATGACGCGGCAAATATATAAAACAATATTTGAATATGGAAAAATGCACTCAAAAACAATATTACAATATTGAATTTGCCGATGCAAAACAAATGGGTTTCTAATTTGAAGAATGGATTTTGGTTCTAATGACTTGCAGTCATTTTTATTTCACATTTTTCATTGAGATTCATGTTTTCTCATAATTATTTGTAAATTGCAGCCGAAAAGATTAAAGGACTTAACTAATTACTATTCATAATGAAAAAATCATTATTCATGCTGGCCCTTGCGGCTACAGTCTTTATTGCGTGTGATAAGGAAGAAAAAAATGATGACGTTGTTGTCAATGACAATCTCTCTGAAGTTATTCTTGGAAAGTGGGTTCATGTGGAGGAAAACGGAACGCCGGTGGTGACCAATTTTAAGTCTGTGATGGATATTGTTTCAACCTCAAAAGTCTACATGAGTGCGGCGGCAAGAATTGACAATGTTGAAAAGTGGGTTAACCGAGCAGAAATTGGATTGGTTGTTGATGGTAATAGGTTTGTTTTATTCAATAAGACTGATACAAAGACGACAATTGAGACAGAGATGAACGTCACCTCCTTCAGTGCCGATGAAATGATAGCTAATTCGCAAAACAGAAGAATCGTAAACGGCGATACAACCATTATTTCAACACCCGTAGAACACTTTAAAAAAATAAACGTTGATTACAGTGATGCCATCATCGGTACATGGGAAGGTCGCTGTACAAGTTCTGACGGCTCAGTGTTTGATGATGGTGAGAACCATCGTTGGGAATACAGGTCAGATGGTAATTATTCCTACTATTATAAGGAGAACGGCGAATGGAAATTGAGTGAACCTGAATATTCCAATTATTTTGTTCAAGGTCCATTGCTTTTTACCCGCTGGCAGAACGTAGGTTCTGATGAGAAAAACAATGAGAACTGGGAGATAGAATCCATAAAGGATAATGTGATGAAGTGGAGTGCTTTGCGTAAAAAAGAGAATGGCAGCACTTACACCGTTACTTTTGAAATGAGAAAGGTGCAGTAATACATTCGGGAAATATGAAAAACGGATTGCTTTCATTACTGCTACTGCTGAGCGTATTATTTACCGGTTGTGAATTAAGAGTACATCCCGTGTATGTCTATTCTCCTGATATGGACATATGCGTAATAGTCTCAGACAGTACAATGAAAGTGAGATATAGGGATCAGATAGTCCAGATTGTTGAGTTGGATCTAGCAAGATGGTCAGGTTGGAGTGTCTCCAATCTCCAGAAGTTCTCTTATACGATGCTGTCTGGAAAACGTTCTGAACGCACTGATTATTACAATGAGTTGATTTATAATGGGGCAGATGGCAGGGACCTGATTGTCAGGGCGTATTGTGACGGTGTGGCTTTCCGCATAGTTGACGGTGAAGAGAAAATCTCGTACAGGATTCCTGATGGAAAGAAACGATGGATGCAGCGCTTAAAGACAGATTATGAGGGCTTTTATCCTGAGAGTTCATCGGCTGTAAACGGCCGATACGGCTATCCTGCACTTGTTGAATATGATGAAGGCGTATTCGGGCTTATTACGGAGTCAGGCGTAGGGCACGGCAACACCTGCTCATATCTTACCTGCAATGCCGAAGACTACACGGTGACCTATACTGACAGCATAGACAGCAATACTCATCCGTGGAGAATAATAATATTAGGTGAGTTGTCTGATATTGTTGAGTCCACGCTTGTAACCGATGTGGCCGATGACTGCAAGATAGAGGATACGTCATGGATAAAGCCGGGACTCTCAGCGTGGGTTTACTGGGCATATAATCACGGTTCCAAGGATTACAGAAAGGTAAGGGAGTACATCAGTATGGCTCATAGTATGGGCTGGCCCTACACTCTGATAGATTGGGAATGGGATGAGATGGCCAATGGGGGTACCATGGAGGATGCGCTTGCCTATGCTCGCAGGCATGGGGTAAAGGTGAATCTTTGGTACAACTCCGGCACGTCATGGGTAGGCAATGGCGCTCCCGGACCTCAAGACCGTTTGCGCACCAAAGAGGCTCGTGAACGTGAGATGTCCTGGCTGGAGCAGTTGGGTGTTACCGGAATAAAGGTGGATTTCTTTTTGCCCGATAACCGTGAGATGGTGGACTACTATCTTGACATATTGGAGGATGCGGCAAGGCATCATCTGCTGGTTGATTTCCACGGATGCACCATTCCGCGCGGTTGGAGCCGAACCTGGCCAAACCTTATGTCAATGGAAGCAGTTTATGGTGCGGAGTGGTATAACAACAACCGCCGTATGACCAATGCCGCGGCTGCCCACAACGCCACATTGCCGTTCACGCGTAATGTGATAGGCCCCATGGATTATACTCCATGCACCTTTACTGACAGCCAGAATCCGCATATCACGACTGATTGCCATGAACTGGCTCTGCCTATTCTCTTTGAATCAGGTTTGCAGCACATGGCTGACCGTCCGTCATCATTCCTTAGTCTCCCGAGTGAAATCAAGAGTCTTTTGTCAACTCTGCCATCGGCCTGGGATGACACCCGTCTGCTTGCCGGATATCCCGGTGAGAGTGCTGTGATTGCCCGCCGTTCTGGTGACAAATGGTACGTTGCCGGCATTAACGGAACAGAAAATGAAATCACCTTGACTCCTGATTACTCCAGAATTGCCGAGGAGTTTACAATCGCAACCCTGATAACCGATAAGGGAAACGAACCCAGGAAAGGATTCAACATTGAGCACGACGTTCCCGCTGCTCCGCTCACTCTGCCCGCCCGCGGCGGTTTTGTTGCTGTTTTGGTACAATAGGGCCAAAGTCCTAATAATAAAGGTTAAAATCCTAAAGATTTAGGAGATTTTCTACTAAAACGTTAGGATTTGGAAAAATGAGGGCTTTTCTTTGTCGCAGAGATTAACCAATTAATGCTCCAATGATATGATTTACCTTGTTTTGTCTTCATTGTGCCTGGCCCTTCTTTACGGGGTTTACCGGTTGGCTTTGAGCCGCACTACCTTGCATCGGTTCAACAGGATCATACTGTTGTCTATTATTGGGCTTTCGGCAGTTCTCCCCACTATCAGGATAAGTGGAATTGACACAATTGATGCAATTGGGGACAGTCCCCTTTTGCACGTTCCTGAGTATGATGAGATGGAATTATTGTCAGAAGATGCAATTGGGGACAGTCCCCTTTTGCATGATGAGATGGAATTTTTGTCTGAAGATGCAATTGGGGACAGTCCCCTTTTGCACTCTCGCGTTGCTACGGGAGTAAAGGTGGTGGAGACGGTGACTCAGATGGATTGGGTTTCAATCATCACCTATTTATATCTGATGGGCGTTTCGTTCTTTATAATCAGGCTTCTGATAGGTATTATCCGGGCCGAGACACTGTGCCGGCTTGGTGCCCGCAGGCTTAGTGACGGTTCGCGGCTTGTGGTGTGTGACGGTGAATTCCAGCCCACCAGTTGGCGCAACACCATAGTAATGAGCCGCAAGGATTATGAGTCAGACAGTTCAAGGATGATAATAGAGCACGAGCAGGCGCATATACGCTGCCGACATTCAATTGATGTGATGCTGGCCCAGATTGTATGTGCTCTGCAGTGGTTCAACCCGGCCGCGTGGGCACTCAAGCACAGTCTGCAGGAGGTGCATGAGTTTGAGGCCGATGCCACCGTGCTGGCCGACGGTTTCAATGAGCGCCAGTATCAGATATGCCTTGTCCAGGCTGCATTGGGTAGCAGAATAGGGTATGTTACCAGCAACTTTGCCGATTGTTCAACCAAAAAACGTATAACTATGATGAGAACCAACCAATCTTCTCCTTTTGTTTGCTTACGTGCACTGCTTATGATGCCCGTAGTGTTGGTTACTGTCCTGCTGGCTTCGGCCTGCAAACCCAAAGCCAGTCAGGATTCCTCTGTGATTGCTCCGTCAGAGCCGGCTGTTGAATCAGTCGCTGAACCTGCAACTCAAATTGCAACCCGGCCTGTGACCCGGACAGAACCGATTGACACTGCAGCCTTCTTGCAGAAATATCATCGTCCGATATCTATTAATACGCTAAACCGTTTTGTGTTTGTTGAACGGGACGGTGCTATATGGATTACACCCGATGGTGACCGTACATTTTTCAATGTCACTCTGTCCAACTTTGAGCAGGAGTATGAACGCATCATGAAAGAGTGTGAGGTCCAGGTCAAGGATCCAGAAAAGGTGTTTGTCTTATATGATAATCCTGATCATCTTGACAAATGCGTCAGGTTGACGGAAATACTGTCCAAGAACCACACACAGGATAACATACATGTCATGGAAAACTTCTTTAAGAGAATTCCGCCTGTACCGTCACGTCCGCGTTGGGGTTATAACATTGATTATGACAGGGAGAAATGCATTGAGATCAAAATTATAACTACTGACAATATATTGCTCACAGCATGGAATGGAGAGGGATCTGACAAGAAAAAGGAGATTCACGTGAGGAATGTACAGGAACTCAAGGCTGAGTTGGATAAATTGTATCCCGGTCAAGGCGCAAAGGTCAAATATGGCTTATATGCCGATGCGTACAGTTCATCACGCCTGAGCATGCAGATTACACAGTTGATGCGCATTTTAAATTATAAGAGTGCTGAGTACAACCAAGGTCCTGCCAATATGACCCACAGGGATTCAATTGATTACATTATTCTTGGAAAGGATGGCAGTGACGGCGGCCGCAAACGCCACGTCAAGAACATGAAATGGTATAACGAGAATAAGGACAAGGATGAGTTTTTCCGTATGGGATTCATCGGTGGACAACTTTGTGTATGCAAGGGTAATGATGCCTCAAAACTGGCGCCCATAGCATTTGATGATTTGGTTCCGTACTTTAAGGCTAATTGCCCCGACGGCAATGAGCGCAGTGCTATCGTGCTGCTGGAGTTACCCATGGATGATGAGTCTGTATCGGTTGAGTTTTTGGACAAACTCCTGACCAAGATGGAGGGTTGGATTACCACCTTTACCAAGCGCCTGTATCTGAGTCCTGTACATATTGAATAAACCGCTATGAGATTACTTTCAGAAAGAGAACAGGTGGTGATGAATGTCATCTGGGACAAGCGCAACTGCTGCGTTGAGGACATTCTGCAGGAGTTGCCTGAGCCCAAGCCTGCCTATACAACGGTCCAGACATTCCTGCGCATACTGGAGCAGAAGGAGTTCCTGGCTCATAAACGCGAGGGCAAGAAACACATATTTTATCCCATTGTTGAAAAACCAGAGTACAACCGATGGTCACTCAAGCATATGAAGGACAATCTGTTCGGGGGATCGGCTAAATCGCTGCTGAACACTTTTATCCGCGACACTGACCTCACAGACTCCGATATTCAGGAACTGGAATCCCTGCTCGCTGAACTCAAATCCTCACAGTAATATAATCTCTCGCAGAAAGCGCAGAAATCGCTGAAAAAAAACTCACACAGAAAACACAGAAAACACAGAAATATTTCCGTGGTTTCTGTGTTTTCTGTGTGACTTATCTAACGCACCGGATGGAATTTCTGCGTTTTCTGCGATTTCTGCGAGAAATAAAAATGATTTCTGTGAGAAATAAATTCACTTTCTGCGAGAAATAAAGTATTTTTGCTTTTTACTAAAGAGAAAGTAAAAATATGGCAATTGATATAAAACCGGCAAAAGGCAAACTGGGAGTTCTGTGTGTAGGCCTGGGAGCCGTATCAACAACGTTGATAACCGGTACTCTGATGGCTCGCAAGGGACTTGCAAATCCTGTTGGGTCATTCTCACAGTTGGGCAAGATGCGTGTTGGCCGCGGTGAGAAAAAGCAGTACAAACATGTAGGCGATATAGTTCCTCTGGCAAATCTGAACGATATTGTTTTTGGTGCATGGGATGTATTTACAGACAATGCCTATGAGAGCGCACTTTTCTGCCAGGTACTTAAAAAGGAGGATATAGAGCCGGTACGTGACGAGTTGGAGCGCATCAAGCCCATGAAGGCCTGCTTTGACCCTGACTACGCCAAGAATCTGGTTGACCCGCAGTTCGGCCGAGTGCCCGATCCGCTTTGGGCTATGCCAACCGATACCCGCTGGAACTACGCACAGAACCTGCGCAATGACATCAGGAACTTCAAGAAGGAGAACGGCTGTGACCGCGTAATTGTATTCTGGATTGCCAGCACTGAGAAATATACCCCGCGCAACGAGCAGGTTCATGGTACTCTTGCCGGTTTTGAGGCAGCCATGAAGGCCGATGACCGCGAACATCTGTCACCCAGCATGATTTATGCATATGCGGCACTGATGGAGGGCTGTCCCTTCATAATGGGTGCTCCCAATGTGTGCGTTGACATTCCCGCCATGTTTGAACTCTCCAAAAAGCAGGGTCTGCCTATCGTGGGCAAGGATTTCAAAAGCGGCCAGACCATGATGAAGAGTGCGCTTGCACCTACATTCCGTACACGTCTGTTGGGCGTTGAGGGTTGGTTCTCCACACATATCCTGGGCAACCGTGACGGTCAGGTCATTGAGCATCCTGACAACTTTGAGACCAAGCGCATAAGCAAGGCTTCATCGGTAGAATGGATCTTGGAGCAGGATGAATATCCCGAACTCTACACCGATAT
>JAFZKA010000025.1 GCA_017551925.1 Bacteroidaceae bacterium
CTTCCAGACCCTCTTTGATGCCAGCTTTTACGGCCTTCTTCTCATCATCAGATAACTCCGGATTCAATGTCCACAAAATAATATGCTTTACCATAACTGTCTTTATTTCGTTTTTGGTTTGTAAAGATATGAAATAACACAAAAGAACACAAAGGGACCGCATCCCTGTGTTACATTACTGCGCGAACCCAGTCGGGTAGGGTATCAGTGTATTGCTTTGCTATTATTCCGTCCACGGTTCTCAGGATCAGTCTTGGCGCGGCGTTTTCAATGGAATTGTCATACAAGTAAACCCTATCGGCAATCTTAATGGCTTTGGAGATATTCTCTAGAGAACTGTAGTATCTTGAGATGGTCTTGGAAATGGGAACTTCATGGCCGCCATTGAGATAACGCTGTGCAATACGGATGATATTAATCAAAGGAGATTCCGTGCACACATAAAAAATCCTGATAAAAAAGCCCGCATCCTTGGCCTTTTGAACGAATTCCATCTTTTCGGCCGATGAAAATACCGTCTCAAAGACAAAGTCAGTCCCATTGTTTAGGCATTCATATCGCTGCTCGGTCGCTTTCTGAGCGGCTTTCAAGACAGCTTCTGTAGAATTCCAATCACCATATATATCCTTTGCAATATTATCAGGATTGATGTATAGACTGTCGGCTCCCCATTTGTTCTTGAGTAGCTGTTCTGTCGTGGTGGTTTTACCTGAGCCGTTTGGCCCGGCTACAATACACATTACCGGTTTCTTTTTCATAGTATTCTATTTTGTAGTTTTAATCTCTTCAAGTTTATGGCGCAATACCTTTTGAGCTCGGGAATATGACTCCATAGCCGATTCACAAACCTGGTGCATAATCTCCTCAAGCATATAGTCTGATGGCTCATCAAGTGATGACAGCCTGTACTTTGTTATTTCCTGCTTTGCGGCGGTGTTTTCATTAACGCCGCATGAAGAACCAAAATAGGCAAGAACCTGATTAACCTTGTCCATTCTGAGACTCTGCTTACCTTGCTCAAGCTCACGCAGGAACCTTAACCCTACACCAGCCTTATGGGCCAACTCAGGCTGGGTAAGATGCTGCTCCTTGCGGCACCTCTTTACATAATCACTGATTTGTTTCATCTTCATACCCCTTTGGGTGTAAAAGTAATCAAATAATAATTTATACGCACCAAAAAGGGTATATTTTAACACAAATGGACCGCATCCCTGTGTTAAAATGGGTACAGGCGGATTCTGTTCAGATGGGGTTGGTATCGGATCAGGTCTTTTGTGGGGAATGGCTTGCCGTGAGCGGGATATATCATATCGGGGGCTAATTCTATCATTCTGTTCCAAGAATCCTTGTATTGCTGAAGGTTCTCAATCCAGATGATAGTGTGATTTATGCTGGGGAAATTGTTCATGGCGGCATCGCCGCAGAACAGTATGCCGTCCTTAAGCAGGCTGATGTGATCGGCCGTATGGCCCGGAGTTTCAATTACTTGGAATGGAAGATCAAGTTTCTTGAAGTCCGCCGAATCAATGATTATGAGCCTGTCCTTATACTCCTCCTTGAGCGGTGGATATTTGTGCTCTCCTTTGCCTGCTAACTCCAGAACCTTGCCAAATAACCACGCCTGGCGGCTGGAGTAACCTCCTTTAAATGAGTTTTGTCCTTTCATCAAGCCGTCAATTGCTTTTGGGTGAAGGATTACTTTAGCATCAGATATGGCCAGAACGTCATTGAGGAAACCGTCATGGTCATCATGTGCGTGAGTCAGGAACACATACTTTATTTCCCGCGGGTCAACACCTATCTTGCGCACTCTCTTTCTGAAAGCGTCATAATACTCTGCATAACCGGTATCAATCAATATATATCCGCCATCATCCAGACTGACCAGATAATTGTTTACCACCCTGTTTCCCAAATTGTATATCATACGGAATGCTCATTTACAGCGCAAAGGTACGCCGCATAATTACGGCTTTTGATACAAAGGTAGTATATTTGCACATATGATACACAAAGCGGAATTCAAAGATCTGAACGCTGTCAACAGCCTGCTAAGACAGGTGTTGATGGTGCATCATAACGGCCGTCCGGACCTGTTTAAGGCAGAGGGAAAGAAATACACTGACAATGAACTCAAGGAAATCTTTTCTAATCCCGATACTCCCGTTTTCGTATATGAGGAAGACTCAGCAGTTCTGGGATATGCCTTCTGCGCCCTCCAGCATCAGGAGAGCGGCAGTCTGATGCCTGTCATTACATTGTACATCGATGATATCTGCGTGGATGAGAAAGCCCGCGGCAAACACATCGGAAGCAAACTGTTTGAGTATGTCAAAGCGTTTGCCCGTGAAAAAGGCTGTTACAACATATCCCTGCACGTCTGGGAGTGCAACCCAGGAGCCGCCGCATTCTACAAGGCACTCGGCATGACACCCCAATATACCTCAATGGAGTTGGTGTTGTAACACAAAAGGATCGCATCTCTTTGTGTCATTGCAGATTGAAGTCCGATATATCCACCAGATTGTTCATGATGGCATATATGGTCAGGCCGGCGTATTATCGGACACATATGTACTATTTTGACACAGAGATGCGGTCCGTTTTGTGTCAGAGGCCTGTTGTGTGCAATGCTATCCCATGATGTACTTGCCTACCTTGGGGATGCCCTGGATTAGGATTGATACTATTGCTGATATTACGAAGGTGATTGCTGCTGTAAGCAGTATCTGGACGGCTGTGGTCCATATTCCCAACGAGCCCTCCTGACCTATACCCAGATTGTTACGCAGCATTGTTGAGACCGGCGTGAGCAACAGCATGTGGATGAGGTACATTCCGTAACTGGCTTTTGAAAC
>JAFZKA010000026.1 GCA_017551925.1 Bacteroidaceae bacterium
GCCGGAGTATGACATCATTCTATTGCTGCGTAGAAGATCCCCAAGAGATTGAACTGGGAGAAGATGTCTTTAACCGCATCAACGAGGATTGCATTCTTTATGTACCACAAGGCTGTGCCCAGGCATACCGTGACGATGACCGCTGGAACGCATTCAGTGAGATACGGGAGTTTGATGTAACAGCAGTAGAACCTGTGGCCCCTCAAGCCGCCGTTCCTGTTGAATACTACAACCTTTCCGGCAGCAAACTGCCCGCCCCACAGCAAGGCATCAGCATTATCCGCTACAGCGACGGAACAGTCCGTAAAGTGACACGATAGGGTCGTATCCCTGTGTCATTTCTTTGGATATCAGGATAGGATAAAGTAACTTTGAAGTCATTATGAATGAGGAACTGAAAAAGTTATTCAGGCAGTACGCCGGATATGAGGCGGAGAGCGTTACACGGCTCACTGCGGCGGGATCCAACCGATGCTATTATCGTTTCACTTATAGCGACAACACTGTGATAGGTGTTGAAGGAACCAATGCTGATGAGAATGCGGCGTTTCTAAGCATCGGGCGGCATTTGCGCAGCAAGGGATTGCCTGTACCTGAGATCCTGGCAGTATCAGAAGATGGTATGTACTACCTGCTACAAGACCTGGGCGATACCTCATTGTTTGATTTGCTTAAGGATGCACGCAATAGTGGAGAGTACTCTGCCGCACACATCCAACTGCTTGAAAAGGTTATCAAATGGCTGCCCGAACTGCAGTTCAAGGGCGGTCAGGGAATGGATTTCAAGGTATGCTTTCCATGTGAGTCTTTTGACCGACGCAGCATATTCTGGGATCTGAATTATTTCAAATACAACTTTCTCAAGGCCATTGGCATTGAGTTCCATGAGGCCCGCCTGGAAGATGATTTTGAACGGTTTGCTACGCTGTTGCTTAAGGATGCTCCTTATGACACATTCATGTACCGCGATTTTCAGGCCCGTAACGTGATGATAAAAGATGGTGAGCCCTGGTTCATTGACTTTCAGGGTGGCCGCCGCGGCCCGATAGAATATGACCTGGCATCGTTCCTCTGGCAGGCTCGTGCCGCTTATCCGGATGACCTTAAACAGCACCTTATTGATGTATATCTGGAGGCTCTGACTCCTTTCCGCAAGGTCAGCAAGAAGGAGTTCCTTTTAAGTCTTCATAACATAGTTCTGTTCCGCACGCTCCAAGTTCTTGGCGCGTACGGATTCCGCGGATACTTTGAGCGCAAGCCCCATTTTGTACAGAGCATACCGGCAGCCATTGACAATCTAAGAGATTTGCTCAAGCAGGATATTGAGGAATGTCCATATCTTGCTCAGCTGTTGCGAGACATTACAGAACTGCCTCAGTTCAACCCCCGGCCCACACCGGCCGATGCAAAACTTATAGTACGGGTAATGAGTTTCTCATACCGCAAGGGCCTGCCTCACGATGACAGCGGCAACGGTGGTGGTTTCATATTTGACTGCCGCGGCATGCACAATCCCGGCAAGTATGACTGTTACAAGAAGATAACCGGAGCCGATGCACCCGTCATTGAGTTCCTTGAAAGTCAAGGTGAGGTGCAACGTTATCTTGAACACGCATACGGTCTGGTTGACCCCACCGTAGAAAAATACATTGAACGCGGATTTGCCAACCTGATGGTAGCATTCGGTTGCACTGGTGGCCAGCACCGCTCACTCTACTGCGCCAACCACCTGGCGGAGCATCTTAAAGAGAAATACGGAGACCGAATTATTATCCAGCTTGAACATCGCGAACAAGGTGTAAAAAAAGAACTATGAACGCACTTATTCTTGCCGCCGGATTAGGCACACGCCTTGGCCCTTTCACTGCCGACCGCCCCAAAGCATTGGTTGAGGTAGAAGGCCGAACTATGCTGGAACACCAGTTGCGTCATCTTTCAAAAGCAGGATTTGATCACTTTGTGATAAATGTGCACCATTATGCCGATAAGATACGTGAGTTCTTAAAAAAGAACAGCAATTTCGGTCTTGAGATAACCCTCTCTGATGAAAGCAACCTTCTGCTTGACACCGGCGGAGGAATACGCCAGGCCATGCATCTGTTTGACGATGACGCTCCGGTACTGGTTCATAATGTTGACATATTCTCAAGCACGGACTTGAGCAGACTCTATAAGACCCATTTGGAAAGCGGAGCCGATGCCACGCTGCTTACGGCACGCCGCACCACATCAAGATACTTGTATTTCAATACGCAAGGTGCACTTTGCGGATGGAGTAATGAAAAGACAGGTGAGGTACGTTCACCTTTAAGCAACTTTGACAAGACGCAGTTCACCCCCTACGCATTCCAAGGCATACATATAATATCGCAAAAGGTCTTGCCGCTGCTTGATGCCATACCGGAACCTAAGTTCGGCATTACTGATTTTTACGTGAACAATGCAGGCCGGCTCAATCTCCTGATGGTTGAGAGTGATCCATTACAATGGGTTGATGCCGGCAAGCCTGAAACACTTGGTGTGGCAGCACGTATTATAAAAGAACACTATGAACATATTTTTTGACGAGATTAATAAGCATGCTGACCCCACGCAGGTAGAGGGACTGATGCGTTTCTTCAAGACCGGTCCCGGCCAGTACGGCTATGGTGACAAGTTTTTAGGCATTAAAGTACCCGTAACACGTGGAGTTGTAAAGGAGTGCTGGTCAAAAGTAAGTTTTGACAATCTTGAGGAGTGCATTACAAATGAATATCATGAGGTGCGCCTGGCCGCCCTGTTAACCCTGATAGAGATATTCAGCCACGCCAAAAAGAATCCCGAACTGCAGAAACAGTGCGTTGATTTCTACCTGTCACATACCGACCGCATAAACAACTGGGACCTGGTTGACCTGTCATGCTATCCGCTTTTGGGCATGTGGCTGCTTGACAAGGACCGCGCCCTGCTCTATGACCTGGCTCGCAGCGGTAAGACCATGTGGGAGCAGCGCATAGGAATGGTAAGCACCATGCAGTTCATTCGTCACGGACAGACAGCCGACACATATGCCATTGCTGAGATTCTAATCAATCACAAACATGACCTTATCCACAAGGCAGTAGGCTGGCTACTGCGTGAAGCAGGCAAGCGCAACACTGCTGAACTTAAAGCATGGCTGGAGCCCCGATACAAGACAATGCCCCGTACCATGCTCCGTTACGCCATAGAGAAACTACCCGAGTCAGACCGCCAACATTTTATCAAATGACACAGGGATACGACCCTATCGTGTCACTTTACGGACTGTTCCGTCACTATAGCGGATAATGTTGATGCCTTGCTGCGGGGCGGGCAGTTTGCTGCCGGAAAGGTTGTAGTATTCAACCGGAACGGCCGCTTGATGGGGCACAGGTTCAACTTGGGTCACGTCAAACTCCCGTATCTCACTGAATGCGTTCCAACGTTCATCGTCGCGGTATGACTGGGCACAGCCTTGTGGTACATAAAGAATGCAATCCTCGTTGATGCGGTTAAAGACATCTTCTCCCAGTTCAATCTCTTGGGGATCTTCTACGCAGCAATAGAATGATGTCATACTCCGGCAATCCTCAAATGCCATTTTCCCAATCTTTCTGAC
>JAFZKA010000027.1 GCA_017551925.1 Bacteroidaceae bacterium
GCAGCATCTGGGACAGATAAAAGTCCAAGATGAATCTAAGAAGAAGTAGCGGCGTTCAATTCCAGAACGTCGCTACTTTCTTTGGAACAGGGCTGATGCAAAGTAAGAGCGTGTTATCTTGTCAACCTTTGTTCATGCCGTGTCCGCCTGTGCTCCCATAGCCGTTCTATATCCGCCCTGTGTTCATCCTTGTCAGAATACAGGAACTCGATATAGTCGGCCTTGGTTGACATATCCTGGTTAGGACGACAAAATTCGCGGAGAAGGATGTACTTCTCTTTTATCTCACGTAATTGTGCATTGTCGTAGGCTATAAAACAAGTGAGGAAGATGGAGGTCTGCCAAAGACAGAACATGACAATCTTGAACCATCGACGGACGTATGACGAAGCAAAGAAGGTCCGCAGGTAATAGTACGGCAGACAAAAGAACAGGTAACCGGGCATATATTTCCAGAGTGCTGGGCGAACTGGCTTGGCGAGGATGGTGGCGTGGGTGCCTCCCCTCCCAATCACCGTAGTTACGGCTGCTTCCACAACATTTTTGTCGATGATTGTCACAGCTGGGGAGGCAGGCTTTTCCTTGATTTGTACCAATTCAGTGCGGTAGTCCTCTAACAGGGTTTTGAGTTTCTCTATAACAGACTTTTCACCGTTCTCTGCAATCTTGACTTGATGGGATTTCAGGTATGTGTCCATCGCATTGGTTACGGATGTGGTGAACTTTGCCGAATCCGTGACGCACTCCCAGTTGCAGCCAGCACGACCACTCAACAATTCATGCGCCTTCTGCACGTTCTTACTTTTGATGGCATCGAGTATCTCATTGAGCTTGCTGAATATGTCATCAACAGAGTATATAGATTCATCCTTCAATGGAGCTTGTTTCTTTGCCATAGTTATCTGCGTTTACGTGGTTTATAACTGTTTTTGTTCTTCTCATCGTCATCATCATCGTCTCTCCAGCCACCAGATGCGCTACCTCCACCGCCAGAGGAAACAGGTGCGACATTGGGCTGCAGCAAAACGTCAACAATCGCTTCGCCTATATCGCTGCCAGATGATGCCCCATCGTAAGGTGTGGTCACCTGTTCAACAGCATCCTCGGAAGGTTGGTGTGTCCCACCTGAAACGAGTGAGAAGTCAAAGGCATCGTTGATGTCGAAGGGCTTCTCCTGTTCCTGACGAAGTTGTAGCGGTTCATCGTCCTGATGGTCATCGATGTGTATCACATTGTACATCTGCTTATCGATATTAGCGAATGACAGCGAACAATCAATTTTGCTGCCAGCGAAGGTGACGTTGCGTTTGCTGTCCGTAAAGGTCACGCCACGGATGTTGCCGTCCTTGTCCTTCACGAAGTCTAATGATATGCCCTTTGCGGCAAGCAACTTGCGCAGCTCGTCCCATGTCACGCTCTCTTTGACGGCAGTAGTTATGTTGTCAAACAGGCGGTACTTGATGGCATCCTTACCCTTCAGGCGTTCACGCCTTACCTTGTCCTTCCCCTTGCCGAAGGTCAGACCGTACTCACGGGTCAATGCCTTGGTGATGGCGGCAGACTTTGTGTAGCTGGTATCACCCTTGATGCCGTTGCCGTCATTATCGACACGGTTATAGACGATGTGGATATGAGGGTGCGGCTGGTCGAAGTGACGGAATATCACATACTGTGTGTTCACGATACCTATGCGCCGCATGTACTCCTTGGCTATCTCGGCAATCTTCTCGTCATCCAGTTTCTCCTGGTCATCAGGTGAGAAGCTGAGTGAAATGTGTCCGACAAACTTCTGGATGGTGGGACGTGCTTTCGCCTGTGCCTTGAAACTGGCAGTGATAGTGGCATTCGATGAGAGGTTCACCCCATAGGACGCGATTATCACCGTATCTTTCTTGATGATGTCATTGGCGTAGTTTACCAATCCACCGAATCCTTCTCCTGTAGAAATCTGGGCTATCATCTGAAAATCTGATATTGGTTGAAAACTGGGTTATCCCCACCTCATTGCAAGACATCTTCCCCAACATGTTAGGCTCTGTTCCTGCATGGTTCGTCTGTCCTGCAATCAGGTCACTTCTCGCTTATCTTGATGAGTAAGTCATCAACTTTCCTCACCACATTGGCTACCTCGATTGCCATCTGCTGGAAGCCGTAGGTGTTCGCCTGTCGTGCCAGTTGGTTAAGGTTGTTCGCCATACCTGAAAGGGAGCGAAGCATCGACACCTCTTCCTTGGTGAAGGGTTCACGGACATAGCCGTTGATGGCAAGCTCATAGACGATGGTTGACAACGGCTGTCCCGTCCTGCGGCTTCGGTTCATCAGCTTGCGATGGTTCGCTTCGTCGAAATAGACCTTCACAGGATAGAGGCGTAACTCGTTCTCCGGCTTCTTCGGGCGACCGCCCTTGCTGTTCTTCTCTTTGGGTGTTTGGGGATTCATACGTTGTAAAGTGCTGGATGGGACATCTGGCTAATTCCGGCTTTCAGAGCCGTGGTTTTGTGGGACGCAAAACCTATACTTGCTCCCCCAAACACCTTAAAAAACACCCTTCGGGTACTGGCTGTATTTTGCTGACAGCACTGTAAAGTGTCTGAAAGTCTGTTCGCCTGTGGAACTGGGTAAAAGCTTGCGTCCCGTCATAAAACTAAAGGCTTGCGGCTTGCGCATCGGCTGATTCTGTGAGTGACAATGGCTTGTGCCTTTTCTTCTCACGCAGTTCTTCCAGATGGGCATCGAACTCTGCCTGTTCCTGTTCGGAGAGCGTATAGGGCTTGTCGTATGCGCCTCCGCTCTGAATCCACTCCACCAGTTCCTTCTTGAAGAAGTAGAGCTTGTTGCCACGCTTGCGGTAAGGGATGCGTCGCTCAGATGTGAGGGAGTACATCGTGGAGCGTTTCTTGCCAATGAACTGACAGGCTTCTTCCAACGTCATCATCTGGTCATCATCCTGGGTTGGGGATGCACCGTCGGCATCCTTCTTCTCGTCAAGGCGGCTAATCACATAGTCCACCTTGGTCAGCAGTTCGCCGACTGCCTTGGGCAGCTGGTCGAACGAGAGATTATTAGTTTCGTTATCCATGTGAATTTTTCTTTTTTTGTTAACGTCAATAATATCAATGAGCAAGTGTTTCTTCGTTCTTTACTTCTTCTGAAGTGGCATTTTCCTTGGCATCTTCCTTCAATGAAATGCGCTCGGATGCGTCACGTTTCAGTTCACTGACTACCTCCGCATACACCTGTGTTGTGGCAAGGTTGCTGTGGGTAAGCAGCTTGCTCACGGTGTAGATGTCCGTGCCACCTGCCAGTTGCAAGGTGGCGAAGGTATGACGGAAACAGTGGAAGGTGATATGCTTGGTGATGCCAGCTGCCTCTATCCAGTCTTTGAGGTGGGCGGCAACAAGGTTCGGAGTCAGTTTCTTGAACACCTGACCCTCTCCGCGCTCACCGCACAAGGCAAGTGCTTCATCACTGATGGGCAGGACGGCATCGGTCTTTGTCTTCTTGGTTGTAATGTCAAGTACCCAACCGCCATCGCTCGACTTCTTGATGTTCTCCCATTGGAGCAGGATGCAGTCGGATAGGCGTAGTCCTGTCAGGCAGGAGAACAGTCCGGCACGGCGTAAAACATCGCTCTTGCACTCTGCCTTCGACAGTGCAAACAGTTCCTCCTTGGTCAGGTACTGCCGTTTGTTGCCGTGTCCTTTTGCCTTGACAAGTTTCTTGGCTATGTTCTCTTTGATGTGTCCGTCCTCGTATGCCATACGGAGGGCGGCTTTCAGTTTGACGAAATGGTTGTTGGCGGTCGTGCACATCATCAACTTGTCATTGCGCTTGCACTTGTCCGACAGCATGTAGTCAAGGAACTTCTGGCAATAAGCCACCGAGAGGTCGCAGAAACGGCACTCTCCACCGGCATAGTTCTCAAAATGCTTGTAGGCTGCCTTCCAGTTGGCTTTGTTGGTGGATTCGTTCATGCGCATCTTGAAGTAGTCAAGAAAGCTCTCCTGACCCTTGGAGCGGTCGAGGAAACCAAACTCTTCATTGATGATGGACTCTGTACGGCGGCACTTGACAAGTTCTGCCTTCTGGAGCATACTTCGGTTATACTCCAGCTGAAACTTCTCCGTGGGATTGGTATAGATGTAGAATCCCAGATACTCACGGCGAGATAGTCTGCCTGTCTTCGGATTACGGATAGGTGGGTAGAAATCGAGATAGAGCGATGTCTGCCCGTTCTTGATGGGTCGCTTCCGTACTGTGACCTTGGTACATAAATTCGTCATATCGTCTATTGTATATTGTATTATATTTGTCTATTTTCGGTTGTCCTGCCTTACCCTTCATGGGCGGTCTGGACTTCAAGCGTCTGCAAAGGTACGCCCTTTGTTTGGGTCGAGCCTAAAATATTGTCCCTCAATGCATCAGATTTAACCAGACTTTGCATTCGAGTATGAAATTGCAGCGAAAATCATACTATAAACAGGGTTGACAGTTGCGTTGCATTCATTATTGCCATTGGTTTCAAGACACTTCCATGCGAGGGGTACACTTTTTCCCGATTGGCTTTGCAAAGTTACAGGCTGCAAAGCTACAATCGGGGTACAACGGTTTGAAACCAGCAGTTTTGAGCCTCGGATTACTGGATTGGTTCTAACCATCGCTGCAAGTAGTACCAACATTAGTAATATCATGACCTTTTAGCCTTGGTGCTGGCACTTGTCTTTTCGGCTTTCTTTCGGGCTGCTTCCCAGTCAGCCTTTAGGTAGAGGTTAGCCCTGCCGCCTTTGGCTTTCTTGATACGGACACCATGAGTCTCGGCAAAGCGACGTACCTGTGTCTTGCCCAGACCGTACTTCTGCATAATGTCAAAGCAGGTATAGAATGCCTCCGTCTGTGCCTTGCCTTGTTCCTCGTTGTATTTGGCAATGGCTTCCTCCACGTCCTCTTTCCTGAAAGCGGTCGTACCCCAGGCATGGACGGATGGGAGCTGGAAACGGTTGCGCACCTCATAGAAGCGACCGTACTTGATGCCAAACTTCCTCATCACCTCTGCCAACGTATAATGGGAGTCATGGGTAACACCTTCAGGGGCTTTATCGCTGGCTGGTGTCATGCGGCACTTGGCTCTCTTGTTCACGTTGCCCGTCTCTGGCTTGGCGGAGACATCTGGCTTTTTCTTTTCCCTTTTTTCATTATTAAAAGGAGGGAAAGAAGAAGGTAGCACGACATCGCAACCTTGCCCTTGGGCAAAGTCTGTAAGTTCCTGTAGGCTTATTCGTGTCATCCGCTTGCCGAGGTTGACGGCTTTCAGTCTGCCGGAGGCAATAAGCAAGCGCACCATCTTAGTGCTGACACTGATGGCGGCGGAGGCATCCTTCACGGACAGAAGGATGTTGGGAATTTGAGAAGTCTGTTTGTTGTCCATATCGAGTAATTTTGTAAAATTCTGCCCTTTCTCGGTGGACGGTTCTTGATGGAAACCAATTTAGCGGATTTAAGAGGAAATAAGGGTATTTAAGGGAAGTACCCTTAGTCCTCCTGCTCATCCACCCGAGGTACAATGGTGGTACAAAATTACTCTAAAAGAAGAAAACTTGCAATAGGCGCTTAACGGAAGAAGTTAAGCTAAGTTAAGGTATAATAGCGATTTACGCTCTTTGATTTAAGGTTTGTTTCGGTCTGATTTGACCCAATTTAATCGGTGAAGAATTCATGTGGAATTGGCGTATGGCAGATCCTGAATTACAGCCTGGACTGTCATCGGTCCATAGCCTAAACCTTCAACAACTATTTCATGACCTATGGCATCACTTATGGAACCGTATTCCTGTTTAGCAAAAGATTCTGTCAGGACCAGACTATATTTTGAAGCTGTGCTGGTTGCTGATTGCCAGTTGCCAGCCAGAATGTCAAGTCCAAGCACATCAACTACCGTAGTATCTGCACCAATGAACGTTGACCTGCGCAATGCTGCAAGAGGAGACGGATCATCCACCTCTTTCCATGCTTGAGACATTGTATGACATCGTAACAATGATTTTACTCCGGGTATCTGCATGGCAAAGTTGCCGGCAATTTTTGGATTTACCCAAGAACTTTTGTTAACTGTTTCCAGATAGACAACCTGGTTATCCTTCCATTTGTCTATAGTCAACAGATAACGTGAAAAATACATATTGAGGCTGAAACAGAACAGCGCAACAGCAAGGCTAACTATTGAGATTATATTCTGCATCCGGTACTTGCCCAGACTGCGGAATGCCATTTTGAGATAATGAAGTATCATCGGTAGGACTTTGTTTGATTTCGGGTTCAAAAATACCCACTTGTGCTGCCACCCGCCAAACACAAAAAGCGAAAACGCATATTTTCGCCTGAAAGTGTCCAATTTTTGGACACTGTACGCATTAGGGACGGTTCCTTCCGCGGACGTTTATTACAAATGTCCGCGGAAGGAACCGTCCCTAATGCGTACATTTGAACTGGAAGGTGAATGTGGTAAACGGATAGTGTGAAGAGCAGGTGAGCGTACCTTCATGCAGTTGCATGATTTGGCGTGAAAGAGCAAGGCCTATGCCGCTGCCGCTCTGTTTCTTCTTGGTTGAATAGAATGGCATGAATATCTGCTCTATTATGGCCTGCGGAATCTCGGGGCCGTTATTGGTCACGGTGATAAGAGGTTTGCCTCCCGGCATTGATGCCAACACGGTAACCTGTCCATCCTCAACGCCGTCGGTGGCTTGTATCGCGTTCCTTATTATATTCATGAGAGCCAGTGAAAGGAGGCTTGAATCAACGTGCAGGATAACATCACCGGCAGTCTCAAAGTGGACCCTTTCTGCACCTTTCTCAGCCTTAATGAGTGCCTGGATGTTACGGAACAGGGTGGTAGCAGGCATATCTGACATGGCGGGCTGAGCCAGAACTGTCAACTGGCGGTATGATTCCAGGAAACTGCATACGTTATGAGCCTGGGTATTGATTATCTCTATGGCCTCCTGACGTTCCTGCTCAGTCTGTGCATCAGGGTTCTGCAGCATCCAGTCCGTAAGTGAAACAATGGGGGTGACGGTGTTGCGCAGTTCATGGGTCATCACGCGCAGTATGCGGTCATAGTAGTTCTTGCGAGTCTCAAGTTCATTCTGGTCTTTTCGGTATGTATCCAGAATGCGGTTCATATCCTGCGATGCCCGGCCCAGCATGGGGTCATCGGTCTTGGGAATATGGAGCATGAAATCCTTGTTGACTACGGCACGTGCCATAAGTTCGGTCTGGTTGACAGGATAGAGAATGAGCCGGATAAGCCTTAACAACGCTATGACCGCCACAACAGCAGTCACAATTACGCCAGATGCCAGCAGCAAGCCTATGGAACCCGATTCGCGCACCTTTCCTGCATTAACGGCAAGCAGGACCGATGCGGCGGGCATAGTCATTACAAGCAGCGCCGTAATGACCACGTTCCACGTAAAATGGCGGCTACTCAATGCCATATCGTTTCATCTTGTTATATAGGGTCTGGCGGCTTACTCCAAGTCTGTCAGCAGCCACAGAAAGGTTTCTGTCTGATTGCTCAAGCACCCGTTTGATAGCCTGTTTCTCCATCTCTTCAAGTGTTGCAATATCTTCAGTTTCACTATTGGCGGCATCGGCTACAGAACCCTGAGCCTCACGTGCGCGTGCGTCCCTCTTATCAATCGCCTCTGTCAGTTTGGTCACCAGGTCGTTGTTATCCCAGGGCTTCTGAATAAAATCCGATGCTCCCTTCTTGAGGGACTGCACGGCCAGACTTATATCACCGAAAGCGGTAATCATAACCACGGCGGGCGGGTTCTCCAGATTGCTGCGGTTCATGATTCGGTCCAGCCAGAACAGACCATCCTGACCGTCCAGCCGGTCATTGCCGAAATTCATGTCCAGCAGAACGGCATCAACATCACCCTGGCTTATCAAGGCCGGAATGAGTTTTGGATCACTGACTGCAACTACAGTATTGAAACTGCTTTTAAGCACCATCCGCAATGTGGTGAGCACTGCGGTATTATCATCTATAACTAAAACCTTTGCCTGTTTCATATCGTACGCATTAGGGACGGTTCCTTCTGTGGACATTATCAATTTCGGACGGCAAGGTAGTTCTTTTTTTTCAATGTTCGCAGAAGGAACCGTCCCTAATGCGTCCCTAATGCGGACAAGTGTCCAAAAATTAGACACTTTTGGGCAAAACAGTATGTTTTTGCAGTTTTTCTTTGGATGGTGGCGCGGCGATAGGGTATTTTTGACACGGTTAAATCAAGAAGTCCCAAAAGATGTTTGTACACTATCTTAAAATTGCCCTGCGTAACATACGCAAATACGTGTTGCAGAATACTGTCAGTATGCTTGGTCTTGTAGCCGGATTTGTAGCGTTCGCTCTCTCGTCTCTTTGGATGGGGTATGTTGATTCCTATGACAATTATCATAAGGATGCTGACAGGATATACACTTTCTCATACAATGAGGACGGCAGGACTGTTGTCGGTAATGAAAGAACCAGGACAAATGGCGATATGTTTTACTCGTTGTTCAGGACTTTTGCTGATAATGAGAAACTTGATGCTTTAGGATTGGAATCGTTTATATATTTTGATGTTAATCAGGGAGGGTTTGATGACAATCTCACATGTCTTTGTATTGATTCTACATTCATGGGTTATTTCAGTCCGGTCCTGTTGGAGGGTGACTGGTCTTTCATGAATGATCCTTCAAAAGTGGCTATATCCAAGTCTCGTGCGCAACAGGATTATGGCGATGAAGATCCTCTTGGCAAAGAGATCACCCAAGGTTTTTTCAAACAATACAAATACACCATAACCGCGGTAGTGGATAACTTTGACCATTCATTCCTTGATTTTGATTATCTGAGAAAGTGGGACGGTTTTTCCATTTACTATTATAAATGGCTTCTGTTCAAATTAAAAGAGGGTGTTACCGTGCAGGATATGCTTGACCGTTGCGGTAAGGTTTTTGAATCAGAAATATATTCCTCGACACTTGAGCGGGCCATGAGGTTCAAATCAATTATACCTCTTACTGAAGTATATAAGGCGCTCAACGAAAGCAAGAAGGAGAGTTATGTCAAATACAGCGGCTTGGATTTGTTGTCAAAGGCAAGCCTTCTGATATTGCTCTGTGCCATAGTGAATCATTTTACTTTCTTCTTGAATTATCTGCGCGGCCGCAGGCGTGAGATGGTATTACGCAAGGTTAACGGAGCCTCGACAGCAAAGATTGCCATCCAAATTGTTCTTGAGAGCAGCATACCGGTATTGATAGCGTTATTATTGGGCTTGTTGGCTGTAATAATACTCAAAGGGCCATATATGCGGCTTGCCAACATTGGAATGACAGATTCCTTCTATCTTAACGGAAGCATATTAATTCTTGTGACTGTTTTGATAATATCGGTCCTGATAGGCCTGTTTGAAGTACTTGTTATGAACCGACACGCAATGCAGTCCAGCATTATCCAAAGCAACAATAATGTATTCAGGAAAATAAGCATCGGAGTACAGATAACAACAGGCATGATGTTCATGTTTGCCCTTATTGTGATGTATAACCAGTTCAGTTATATGCGTAACCTGAACTGGGGTACCAAGAGAAAAGATGTGGCTATTGTAAACTTTCCGCAAGAGGAACCTGAAAGGGAATGGTTGGGTACAAATATGTTCCGTTATGTCAACCAACGTCCTGAATGGGGTGATGTATATCTGGAGAAACTGGAGAACAAATATGGATTGAAAGCAAGGATTGAGGCTTTGCCGTGTGTTGAGGGTGTGTATATGAATTTTTCAGATATGTCCATATCGCATTATGGCCATGCTACACTTATAACAGCGCATGAAGAGATGGTTGACCCTCAGTTTCCTGATGTATTTGATTATATATATCCGGAACTGACTGAAAGACTGGGGCTGACAGTGCTGCAAGGTTCCATACCCGATAAACAGATAAATGATGATGAAATTGTATTGACCGAAAACCTGTTCAAAGCATTGGGTGGAGATAAATTGGAGGATATGCCGATAGTGTATTTGCGTCTGGGCAACAGCGGAACCGAATTGACTCCCTTCAAGTTTATAGCCATTGTCAATAACATTCACTTGTATAATTATGATGACATACCTCCATACATACTGTTGTGCGGATTCAGGAACAAGTATCTGATAAGTGAATACAGTTACGGTGAAGAAAGAGGAAGCGGAACAATTGAAGGTGAGTTGTCAATTACATATACTCACAACTGCAAGAAGGAACTGGAAGCATCACTCAAGAATCTGTTTGACGGATTGGAAATAGAATATAAGGTGAAATATCCTGAAGAGAGTTTCTTTGGGCATCTGGCCAAAGACAAACACATGTCAACCCTGCTTTTGATACTGTGTATTACAAGTATTCTGATTGCGTTGTTCGGCATATGGTCACAGATAACCCTCACCTGTACTGAGCGCAAGCGTGAGATAGCCATCCGCAAGGCGCACGGAGCAAAGGTAGGTGACATACTCAGTATTTTTGCAAGAGAATACGGCATGTTATTCCTTGTGTCATCGGCCATAGCGTTTGCATCGGGCTATATTGTAATGCACCGCTGGCAGCAACAGTTCTACTATCAGGCTACTATCAGTTGGTGGATATACCTCTCCGTACTTGGCTTTACCGCATTGGTAATAGTAGCCACAGTAATCAACCGTGTACTCAAGACCGCACGCGAGAATCCCGCCGATGTGATAAAGAGCGAATGATACGAACAACTTCAACTTTAGTCCTTATGTTTAAACATTATCTGAAGATAGCAGTCCGTAACATAGTCAAATACAAGACCCAGAGCATAATTGCAGTATTGTCAATTGCTCTGGGAATGGTTTTCTGCTCACTCACTTTCATGTGGATAAGGTATGAGCGCAGTTATGATTCTTTCCATAGGAATGCCGATGACATATACCTTGTAATGGCAAAACCGATGGGCTCAACTGAGGATGTATTTTACACGTCTACTGAATTTTCCAAAGCACCGTATCTGGCTGAAAAATATCCAAGGATTGAGGAGTTTACAAGATGTTCATATCAATCAACTTACGGGGTTCAGATTGACGGAAAATATGTTTCCACACTGATTGGACTTACAATTGATGAGAACTTCGGGTCTTTCTTTGACGTGAAGGTATTGGAGGGTGATGCCGCTCTGAATCTTGCCAAGGATGAGATTGCCCTGACCAGAACGCAGGCCGATAAGTTATTCCAAGGACGCGCCGCAGTAGGTGATACGCTGCATTTAAACTTTGATGTTTACAATATCAAAGCCGTAGTTGAGGACCCCAGGAAACCCACCTCATTGCCATACGATTTCCTGAAAGGATATGATGTGGAAAGTCAGACAGAGGAGAGGCGTATTGATGCACGTTTATTCATAAGGGTAAACCATGATAACCTTGCCGGGTTGGCTGATGAGATAGAATCTGATACACTGGTTTATGAGACAATCGGCACCGGTCCTGACGGAAAGGAAGCAACGTTCAGACATGACGATAGCCAGAATTTCAAGTTGATGCCTTTATCCAAAGTCAGGGAAGAAGGAGTCTTTGAACAGAATGGATATACCCAGGACAGTATTATTACAAATCAGAAGATTAACATCAATTTGTATTACATCTACATCCTGATGTTACTGGGCATTTTGCTGATAGTATGTTCCCTGACCAACTACTTCACCCTGTTTGTAACAAAAATGAGAATGAGGGTAAGGGAAATATCATTACGGTATGCCAACGGTGCCGGAACAAGCCAGATCCTGATGCTGTTCTGCACTGAAATAGCGATGATATTGCTGCTCTCATTGATTGCCGGTGCGCTTATCTGTGCATTCACAATGCCATATTACAAGGAACTCAGCGTAATGGACAGGCCCGCCCCAGTCCTTATTCTGGGCTATATTCTGTCGGCAGCGGTCATTGGCCTTATTTCAACGCTTATTGCATTGGTAATCATTTCACTGACAGGCCGCAAGGCATCGGCCCGGAATTTCGGGTTTAAGATAAGCATCGGTTTTCAACTGGCCGTAAGTATATGCGCCATATTCTGTTCGGTGGTCATAAGTCGGCAGATAAACTATCTTCTGCTGTCATCGGATATGGGATACCGTAAACACAATGTGGGAACCTTGTATCTGCCTGAAGTAACAGAATCAGAGGTAATGGCATTGCGGGATAAACTCTTGATGGTGCCTGAGTTGGACAAGGTTGTATTCGGCTATTATCCCACAAGTTATTATGTTCACGTTCCTATATGGCCCATTTTTTACAAAAGAAATCCTGCCGATGCTGCGGTGGCTCCTGCAAACAGGGAATATCTGGATATGATTGAGGTTGAGCCCATTGCCGGAGAGTTGTTCAGCGAACATGAATCTGATGATGTTGTAATAATCAATGAAACAATGGCAAATCAGTTGGGAGGCCCGGAGCAGGTTATAGGTGAGAAAGTCAATTATTACGGATATCCCTATTTTGATGGACGCGCTATGACAATAAAAGGTGTAATAAAGGATATGTGCTATGCTGATCCTAAAATAGAGACTGTTCCTTTTGCGTTCCGATACAAGCAAGAGAGCAACGTGTCAGGTTTTATGGATCCCCATTATTTTGTGTTCACCTACAAAGAGGGGGTTAAATGGAATGAACTGAAGCAAAAGTTAATGGATATAGTACTTGAAATTGTACAGAATCCTGCTGGAAATATCTTGGATATGGAAACAGACTATATGGAGTTCATAAAGTCTGAGAGTACCTTATGCAAACTCCTTAGGATTATAACCCTGATATGTGTAATCATTGCCATTAGCGGTCTGTACAGCATCGTGGCCCTATTGTGTCAGAAACGCCGCAAGGAGATAGCCATCCGCAAGATAAACGGTGCCAGGATGAATGACATCGTTAAGATGTTCCTTAAAGATTACCTGCCTGTCATTATTTTGAGTGCTATAGTCGCATTCTCGGCAGGAACAATCATAATGCACCGCTGGCTATCACATTACGTAAGGCAAACTCCTGTGACGGCGTGGGTTTACCTGTCTGTATTCCTTTGCATGCTGCTGATTATCGGCGTAACAGTGTTCGGAAACATCCGTCGGGCAATGATTGAGAATCCTGCCGACGTAATCAAGAGCGAGTGATTGCAATGCACTCCATCTCCACAAGCCACCCCGGACGACAGACGGGAGCCTGCACTATTACGCGGGGGCAATCAGGGAAACGTTTGTCAAACAGATCCTTGACTACAGAATAATCAGCAGTGTCACGCAGATAGATAATAATTGAGCCCACCTCACTGAAACCGCAACCGGCCTCAGAAAGCAGTACCTCCACGTTTTCGATCATACGTTCAGTCTGGCGTACTATATCGCCTTCATGGAGTATCCTGCCCTTGTTGTCAATGCTTGCAGTACCGGAAATATATACGTGTTTGCGATCCGGGTATTCCACCACAGTACCGCGTTCAAACCTTACACCATACTCAGATGTGCGGTTCAAATGGCTCACGCCATGCAGGTATTTTACCTTTACCTCCTCTCCGGAAACAGCCACAGCATCAAGCATAACCTTGTTGTCATGGCTTTCAGTACGGCCTTCTATACCTGTGCTGGCAATGAAATGGGTATCAGGAGTTAAGCCGTGACGGTCAAAGACAGTATTACGGCCATCAACAACACCTTTGTAGTTTACATCTATGTTCTGGACAAAAAGCCAGGTGCGCATGCAGTCCTTCTCCAGTGTAAGGCCCTGTGCCTCAAGACCGGAACTGAGTTCTTCAAGCAACGCAACAGTCTGGTTATATGAGCCTTCCTTATCTGACAGACCTCCTGTAAACCAATACTCGTCAATGTCTCTCTCACTCACCTGCCACATCTTATCGCTTATGTGCCTGAGTTTTGCCGCCTGCCTGCACCATACCATCGCAGCAATCTTGGTACCGTTTAAAGGAGCCTGTCCTATGATTGAAACAGGGCAATCCATATCAAGACGCTTACGCAGGAGTGCCGCCTGATTGGCCGGGTCACTCAAAAAGAAACGCATGAACACCGGCACGCCCTCACATTCTGTCACCTGACCGATATATTGGAGAATCAACGCAAGTTGCTGTTCAAAGGGCAGAAACGCATCATTCACCGAGAGTGCGTTAAGCGACTCTACATGGCAGTCTCCGCAGTTCTCAGCACCAAGCCTACTTGTACGAATCAGTATTTCATTGTTGGAAAATGAGGTATAAAGCATCTCGTCATCAGTTTCGTTCTGCGAAGATAATATTTTTAAGGCTATCTTCTTTGCAGAATAGAACAAAAAGAATATATTTGACCTCAGTAAACATCAAAAAAACGTTATATTTTAATATGAAAAAGGCATATACTCTTGCCTTGCTGGCACTGCTTTGCACAGGCATATCCGCTCAAGACGACAACAAAGAAGAGTCCAAGGGTTATGTATTCACTGTCGTTGATTCAATCCCTATTACTTCAGTAAAGGACCAGGCCAGTTCAGGCACATGCTGGGCTTTCTCATCCATCGGTTTCTTTGAGTCAGAACTGATTCGTAAAGGCAAGGGTGAGCATGATCTTGCAGAGATGTTTGTGGTTCACAAAACCATGGAGGACCGCGCCAAAGCCGCAGTTCGCCTGCATGGAGACATTGAGTTCGCGCAAGGCGGAAGTTTCTACGATGTTGTCTATTGCTGGAAAAACTACGGAATGGTTCCGCAAGAGGTCATGCCCGGAATCATGTACAAGAGCGACCGCATAAACCACACGGAACTTACCGCCGTGGCAAAGGCTTACGTAGATGCACTGGCCAAGGGCAGCCTCAAGAAACTGTCAGATGTATGGCAGAAAGGATTCTCAGGGATTTATGATGCCTACATAGGCGAGTGCCCCGAGAAATTCACTTACAACGGAAAGGAGTACACCCCTCAGTCTTACGCCGCATCACTGGGTCTGAACATGGATGATTACGTATCACTCACCTCATTCACCCATCACCCGTTCTACGAGCAGTTCATCATTGAAATCCAGGACAACTGGCGCTGGGGGCTCTCCTATAACCTGCCGCTAGACGAGTTCATGGAGGTGATGCACAACGCCATAAAGAACGGTTATACATTCGCATGGGGTGCCGATGTTTCAGAACCCGGATTCACCCGTGACAAGAATGCCCTGTGTGTCATCCCTGTTGATGAAGACAAGGACAAGAAATATCTGAAAGAGCCCGGCGAGGAGAAGGTAATCACCCAGGAGATGCGCCAGGAGGGATATGACAACTGGGAGACCACCGATGACCACGGCATGCAGATTTTCGGCATAGCCAAGGATCAGAACGGCAAAGAGTACTTTATGGTCAAGAATTCATGGAACACCACAGCCGGAAACAACGGAATCTGGTATGCCAGCGATGCATACGTAGCACTCAAGACCATTAACATCCTGGTTCACAAGGATGCCCTGCCCAAGGAGATCAGAAAAAAACTGGGCATAAAGTAACAGAATCTTTCCTTACATACGCCATCAACTTCAGGAGTGTCTCTCAGATACTCCTGAAGTCGTTTTTGCACATATTTTAAAAATACCCACTAATAACTATCTGTTAAACTTGATAAAAAAAAAGGCTTTCCATATATTTGCATTTTGGAACAAACCGGTCTTTTGGCAACTATCTGGATTCACAGTATGACAAAAGTGCAAAAGACCACATAACATACTCAATATGAATAAAATAAAAAATAACATAAATAATGAACTTCAGATGGAACTATGTGCCCCCCACCCCAGAGATGACAGAGGCAGCCAATGAGTTGTCAAAGGCTGTCGGGATAAGTCCCGTACTCTGCCGCCTTCTGATCGAGAGAGGCATAACGAACAAGACCGAAGTACAGAAATTTTTCAACCCGCAACTGAACGAACTGCTTGATCCTTGGCTCATGGATGACATGGACAAGGCGGTAGCACGTATCAACAGCGCCATTGAGCGTGGCGAGCGTATTCTGGTTTACGGTGATTATGACGTTGACGGCACTACAGCCGTAGCGTTGGTATATAACTTCCTTAAAAGGAGTTATGACAATCTGGACTACTACATTCCTGACCGCTACAATGAAGGTTACGGAGTGTCAGAGCAGGGTGTGGATTATGCCTATGAGACAGGCGTAAAACTGGTCATAGTACTTGATTGCGGTATAAAAGCAATTCAGGAAATAGCCTATGCTAAAGAAAAAGGCATAGACTTTATTGTGTGTGATCACCACGTTCCCGATGATGAACTTCCTCCTGCCGTAGCAATCCTGAATGCCAAGCGGTTTGACTCAAACTATCCTTTCAAACATCTCTCAGGCTGCGGCGTAGGTTTCAAACTGATGCAGGCATATGCCCTTGACAACGGCATACCTTTCAGCGAACTGCTGCCCAGTCTGGATCTGGTCGCAGTAAGCACGGCATCGGATATTGTGCCTATTATGGGTGAGAACCGTGTTCTTACACATTACGGTCTGGAGCAACTCAACAGCAACCCCTGCACCGGTCTTAAAGCCATAATACAGGTATGCAAACTTTCTGACAAGAACCTGACCATAAATGACATAGTATTCAAGATAGGTCCGCGTCTGAATGCCGCCGGGCGCATGAGCAGCGGTAAAAAGGCCGTAGATCTGATGGTTGAGAAAGACTTCAAACGCGCTTTGGAACTTGCAGAAAACATTGACAAGGAGAACAATGACCGCAAGAAAGATGACAAAGAGATGACTGAAGAGGCCAATAAAATTGTCACCAATCTGGAGAACGGTGATGACCGTCATGCCATTGTGCTCTACAATGAAAACTGGAAGCGCGGTGTAATAGGAATAGTGGCATCACGCCTGACCGAAGTATTCTACAAACCCGCAGTCGTCCTGACCAAAACCGGCAACATGGCAACAGGATCGGCACGTTCAGTTTCAGGATTTGATGTGTACAAAGCCATTGAGAGTTGCAAAGACCTGCTTGAGAACTTTGGCGGACACACGTATGCCGCCGGCCTTTCACTTAAGGTTGAGAAAGTTGAAGAATTCAAGCGCCGCTTTGAAGAATATGTATCAGGCCATATCGAACCGGATCAGATTGAGGCGTCAATCGATATTGACGCAGATCTTGATTTCAAGGATATCACGCCAAAGTTCTTCCGTGACCTGAAAAAATTCCAGCCATTCGGACCTGACAACACCAAACCGGTGTTCCGTACCTGCAATGTTTATGACTACGGCACCAGCAAAGTGGTAGGTCGCGGCCATGAGCACATCAAGTTGGAGTTGATTGACAGCAAGAGCGGGCATTCCCTTAACGGCATTGCGTTTGGATTGGCACAGAGAAATTCTGACGTAATGAAATATATCAAGACCAAAAAGTCATTTGATATATGCTACACCATTGAGGAGAACAATTTCAAGCAGGGTGACATTCTGCTCCAGATAGAGAGCATCAAGCCCAATTTACCTGAACAAAAAGCCTGACAGGCCATTATGACCTACCTGGAAATACTCAAGAAATACTGGGGCTATGACGGCTTTCGGGGCATCCAGGAAGAGATCATAAACAGCATAGGCAATGGTCGTGACACCCTGGGGCTTATGCCTACAGGAGGCGGCAAGAGCATCACATTTCAGGTTCCAGCACTTGCAATGGATGGAGTATGCCTGGTCATCACCCCCCTCATTGCGCTCATGAAGGACCAGGTTCGCATACTGCGCGAACACGGTATCAAGGCAGCCGCCATTCACACCGGAATGAAACGTGAGGAGATAATAGCAGTAATGGAGAACTGCATATTCGGCGGTTACAAGTTTCTGTACGTTTCGCCCGAACGTCTTTCATCGGACCTGTTCCGAACCAAACTGCGCCATTTAAATATCTGTCTGCTTACGGTCGATGAATCTCACTGCATATCACAGTGGGGCTATGATTTCAGACCCTCTTATCTCAATATAGCCGATATCCGCAAAGAACTGCCCGGAGTCCCGGTTCTGGCGCTGACCGCCACCGCCACACCGCAAGTAACTGACGATATTCAGGATAAGTTGGGATTCAGCGAGAAGAACGTGATACGCATGAGTTTCTACCGCGAGAACCTGTCATACGTAGTCCGCAAGACAGAGAACAAGTTGTTGGAACTCAAGCATATATTGGAACGTGTACCCGGCTCTTCAATAGTTTATGCACGCAACCGCGCAGCCACAAAAGAGATTGCAGATTTTCTCAACACAGAGAACATACCTGCAACTTTCTATCATGCGGGGCTCGATCAGGTGGTCAAGGATGAACGTCAGAAAGCCTGGACCCAAGACAGATACCGTGTAGTTGTGGCTACCAATGCATTCGGCATGGGCATAGACAAACCTGATGTGCGCACTGTCATACACATGGACATACCCAGTTCCATTGAAGCATATTTCCAGGAGGCCGGACGTGCAGGGCGTGACGGCAAACGTTCATACGCGGTACTGTTGCACTCTCCAGGAGACAAACGCACAGTCAGCAAACGCATCAGCGACTCTTTTCCGAAAGAGGACTACATACGTGATGTCTATGAAAAACTGGCCTATTATTACGAGATGGCCGTTGGTGACGGTCGGGGCTGCACCTATTCATTCTCGCTAGGTGAATTCTGCCAGCACTACAAATTACCGGTCATCCCTACTGACAGCGCCTTGCGTATCCTTACGCGAATGGGCTACATAGAATATATTGACGAGCAGGATTACTCTGCGCGGCTTCTGTTTACTGCCGGACGCGATGACCTTTACCGCATGCATCAGGATAAGGTTACCGAAGATGTAATGAACATCATACTGAGGCTCTACAGCGGCATCTTTACTGACTACGCCTATATTGACGAGCAACTGATATGCAACCGCGCCGGGATAGACCGAAAGAAACTTTACCTTACGCTTACAAGTCTGCAGAGTCAGGGAGTGGTCAGATATGTTCCGGAACGTAAGACTCCGGTCATTACATGGAGCCGCGAACGTGTTGACGCCAATATGTTACGGTTTGACCCCGAAGTATATAAGATTCGTATGGAGGAGTTCAAGGAGCGCATAGGAGCAATGATGGAATATGTGACCCGTACCACAGGATGCCGAAGCGCCATACTGCTCAAATATTTCGGGGAGCATCAGAAAAAGCCCTGCCTGAACTGTGACCTGTGCCAGGAAAAAGTAGGTGACAGACTTACGCGCGGGGAACGTGAGACCATTATGGATGATATCCTTGACACATTCCACTCATGCCCTGATAATCCCCAAAAAGTGTATTCACTGCCATATGACAGGAACAAGATAGATTCAGTCCTGCATTATATGGTCAACGAGGGACATATCCACATGATGGACGGAAAAGTATTTACACAAAAATGATTGTACTGGACAAGATACAGCAATTCACTGCCATTCCCGGACAGCGTATTATGATAGCCGGCCCATGCAGTGCTGAAACCGAAGAGCAGGTTCTGAGTTGTGCCCACCAACTTGCGTCACAGGGGGTAAAGATGTTCCGTGCCGGAGTATGGAAACCACGCACACGTCCCGGCAACTTTGAAGGCGCCGGAGTTCCCGCATTGGAGTGGCTGCGCAAGGTCAAAGC
>JAFZKA010000028.1 GCA_017551925.1 Bacteroidaceae bacterium
TGGTATAATGTACATAAGATGTACGCGGGCCTGCGCGACGCGTGGCAGTATGCGGGCATTGAGAAGGCCAAGGATATGTTCATAAAGTTCTGCGACTGGGGTCTGGACATAATTTCAGGTCTTGATGACAACCAGATGGAGCAGATGACCGGTACCGAGTTCGGCGGTATGAATGAGGTATTTGCCGATGCATTCCAGATTACAGGTGACCGCAAGTACATTGAGGCAGCCAAGCGTTTCCGCCACAAGGAGATATTTGAGAATATGGCTGACGGCAATGACAACCTGGATAACAAGCACGCCAACACACAGGTACCAAAGGCTGTAGGTTACGCGCGCGTGGCCGCACTTGACAATGATGAACGCGCACGCAAGGCTGCCGAGTTCTTCTGGGACCGCGTTGCCAACCACCGCTCTGTTGTTATAGGCGGTAACAGCCGCAGCGAGCATTTCCCGGCAGCATCGGACTACAAAAGTTACGTGGAGCATCGTGAGGGACCTGAGTCCTGCAACACCAACAACATGCTCAAACTGACAGAGTTCCTCTTTGCAATGGACCCCAAGGCCGAGTATGCTGATTTCTATGAGAAGGCCATGTTCAACCATATTCTGTCCACCCAGCATCCTGAGCACGGAGGTTATGTTTATTTCACACCTCTGCGCCCCGCCCATTATCGCGTATATTCAGCAGTGAATGAAGGCATGTGGTGCTGCGTTGGTACCGGTATGGAGAACCACGGCAAGTACGGCGAATTCATCTACACCCATGACGGCGCCCAGGAACTTCGCGTCAATCTGTTTGTTGCATCACGCCTTACTTGGACGGAGAACAAGGCCACTATCACACAGGAGACACAGTTCCCCTACACTGAGTCATCAAAACTCACTGTAAATTTGAAAAAGGCCCGCAAGTTCCGTCTGCTGGTACGCTGCCCCGAGTGGACCACAAGTGACTTCAGCATCAAGGTGAACGGCAAAGAGGTTGCATCAGGTGCACAGCCTCAATCATACGTAACCATTGACCGCAAGTGGAAGAACGGCGATGTGGTTGAGATATCTCTGCCCATGCAGAATACCATTGAGCCGCTTGACCATGAGACTGAATACCTGGCAGTAAAGCACGGTCCCATTGTACTGGCTGCCCGCACAGGCAATCAGGACCTGGCCGGTCTGGTGGCCGATGACGGCCGCTGGAGCCACATTGCCCACGGTTCACTGGTACCCGTTGCCGAGACTCCCATAATGATTGGCACCCAGGCTCAGATTGAGCAGAAAGTAGCCGCACTCAAGCCCATTGAGGGCAAGCCGCTCCATTACGATGCAACCGCCCTGTTTGACAACAGCCGCTTTGCAAAGGTAGAACTGGAGCCCTTCTTCAGCCTCCACGACAGCCGCTACGCCATCTACTTCCTTTCACTCGACAGTGAAGACTACGCCAAGATGCTTGAAAAGATCAAGGCCGATGAAGCCGCAGCCCTTGAACTGGACCGCCGCACAGTCGATGCCATAGTTCCCGGTGAGCAGCAGCCCGAGGCCGACCACAAGATGACCAGCCAGAACTCAATGACCGGCAATGAGGACAACAAGCCATACCGCACATTCCGCCGCGGCGGCTCTTTCAGCTTTGACCTCTACCCTGACGGCAACACAAACCTGAGTCTCTGCATTGGTTACTGGGGCAGCGAGAACTTCCAGAACCGCGCCCTTGAGATTCTTATTGAGGATATGCCGTTCATCACCGAGACCGAGTTCCCGGCAAACGGACAGGCTGAGATTGTCCGCAAAGAATATGACATCCCGGTAGGCTTCTACCAGGGCAAAGAAAAAATCCGCGTCACCCTGCGCTCCCCCGAGGGCAAGCAGGCTCCCCGCATCTTTGACATCAGATTTTTAAAATGAGAAAAAACGCTGTTAACCTGATTACTGTAAGCCTGATTTGGGCTTTGTGTTGCTGTAACGGTAATAAGGAGCAGGACCCCGTGTTTATGGAGAACCTGCCATACTATGTTGAGAACCTTGAGGTTTTCGGACTCAATCAGGAGCCCGGACGTGCTTTCCATATTCCGGAGCGTAATATCTCGCTCAACGGAACCTGGAAGTTCAACCTCTATCAGAACCCTCTTGAGGTGCCCAGTAACTTCTATAAGAGCTCTTTCAACGACCGCAAATGGGGAACAATTGAGGTTCCATCCAACTGGGAGATGCAAGGTTACGGTCAGGCTATGTTCCGAAATGTGTCAGCACCCTTCCCCAACGGCCAGCCCTTATCTATGCTGGAGCGTTACCAGAAGATTCTGGATGATCCCGATGCATCCGAGCAGCAGAAACGCATGGCCCAGAGCCGTATGAACCTGTCAAACCCATTTGCAGTACGTGTACCTGATGTTCCGATGGATGTAAACCCCACCGGCGCATACCGCACGGAGTTCACCATCCCTTCTGATTGGAAAGGCAACCAGGTGTTCCTGCGTTTTGAGAAGGTGGCATCGGGTTCTTTCGTATGGGTGAACGGCAAACAGGTAGGTTACAATGAAGGCGCACAGGAGCCCAGCGAGTACGATATCACACCATATATTAAAAGCGGTAAGAACACACTGGCCGTTATGGTGCTCAAGTTCTGTGACGGATACTATCTGGAGGGACAAGACTATTGGCGTCTGGCCGGTATATTCGATGACGTAACCGTTTACTCCACGCCCAAGGTCAGAATATATGACTGGCAGGTCATTACAGATTTCGGCCCCGACTTCATTGATTCAGACCTCAAGTTGGCCATGGATGTCCGCTCATACGGATTGGAGGCCGATGGTTACAAGGTCAAGGCCGTAGTATCCAAGGACGGCCGTGAGGTGGCCGACATGGAGAACGGACCGTTCAGCGTAAAGGACGGCACCAGCACAATAAACCTGTCGGCCAAGGTCAAGGCCCCAAAGAAATGGACAGCCGAGACCCCTGAGCTATATGACCTTACCATGGAGCTCATCGGCCCTGACGGAGAGACTGTGGACCATATTGTAAAGCGCATTGGATTCAAGAAGACCGAGATCCGTGACGCCGTGTTCTATCTGAACGGCCAGCCGCTCAAGGTGAATGCCCAGAACTCGCACATGCAGCACCCCACAATGGGTCATGCCATGGACGAGGCCACCATACGCCGCGACATGGAGATACTCAAGCAGTTCAATTTCAACGGTGTGCGTACATCGCACTATCCTCCTGTAAACGAGTATCTTGATCTGGCCGATGAATACGGACTCTATATCATTGACGAGACCGGCGATGAGGCCCATGCCACCGAGTATGTCAGCAATATGCCTGAGTTTATCGGGATGTACCGCGAGCGCGTACGCCAGATGGTACTGCGTGACCGCAACCATGCCTGCGTCCTATTCTGGAGCGCCGGAAACGAGAGCGGTGAAGGCAGCGATATCAATGAGGTGGTGGCCGAGGGAAAGAAATATGACCCCACCCGCTACTGGATGTACGGCGGCAATGCTGCAGTTCATCCGGCCGAGGATATCATAGGACCGCGTTACCCGTCACCCGAGGAGTATGAGCGCAACTACGGTCAGAGCATGCGTGAAATGCGTCCCTCATTCATGGATGAGTATCTGTCTGTTGCAGGAAACGGCGGAGGCGGACTTGATGACTACTGGCGTGTTATCTACTCCTATCCCAAACTCATGGGCGGCGCCATCTGGGACTTTGTCAGTCCAGGACTAGAGGAGCCGGTAAGACTGATCAAGGACCAGTCTCCCTATAATACTCCCGCTCATATCATGGGACGCGCCACACTTGAGAAAGGACCTACCGGACTGGCACTTGACCTGCACAAGCAGGAGCAGTGGGTTCAGGTCTACAGGGCCGATAATGTTGAGATAAGCGGTGATAAACTCACCCTTACTCTGGATGTATATCCACGTCTTTTCAACCGAAGCGGCGGATACCTGATCTGCAAGGGCAGCAACCAGTACGGCCTTAAGCAGCAAGGATCTGAGAGACTTGACTTCTATATCGACAACGGCCGCCGTCAGACCCTGTCGGCCCCCCTGCCCCAGGATTGGGAGAACAAATGGCACAATGTGACTGCAATATATGACGGCAGTGAGATGAAAATCTTCATTGATGGAGAACAGGTTGCATCACAACCCATGACCGGCCGCATCCGTAATCTGCCGCTGTCACTCTGCATAGGCCGTGACGAGCAGTCCTGCGGTCAGGATGCCAACCCCTACATCTGCGACGCCATGATTGACAATATAGGTATATTTGCCGATGCCGTTGACCCCGGTAGTTTTGACCCAAGCAAGGCTGCCCTGTGGCTTGACTTTGAGGAGGAGCAGAACCAGGGCACATTCTACACATACGGACAGGGAGCCCGCACCTACGGCTCAATCTGGCCCGACCGTGTACCCCAGCCAGAGATGTGGCAGATGAAGAAAACCGTCCAGCCGCTCTCATTCACGCTGGTTGATGTACAGAAAGGCACCGTTGAGGTCTGGAACCGCAACCATTTCACAAACGCTTCCATCTACGACACCAAGTGGTCACTTATGGCCGATGACAAGGTAATAGAATCAGGCACACTGAATCTGGATGTGGAGCCATTAACTAAGAAAGTGGTAAGGATTCCTTTCCACAAGCCTGCTAAGATTGAGCCCGGTAAGGAGTACCGCCTGGAGATAAGTTCATCACTTGCCAAGGATGAGATCTGGGGCAAGGCCGGTCATGAGGTCTCTTGGGACCAGATTGAACTGACATCATGGAACATCCCCGCCCTTGCCAGTCCCGTTGTATATAAGAAAAACCTGACACTCACTGAAAACGAAAAAGAGATAATTGTGAGCGGTCAAGAGTTCAGCTATCGCTTTGACGCTGTGAGCGGTGCTCTTGTCTCAATGAA
>JAFZKA010000029.1 GCA_017551925.1 Bacteroidaceae bacterium
CGTGTAATCTCCTCCATGTTCTGTGGCAGTGGAACCACAACCTTAAGATGGTCAGGATCAACACCTATGCCGCGGCAGATAGCCTCAAACTTGTTGGTGCCGGCACTGTCCTGTCCGCCGGTCATACCGGTGGTAAGGTTATCAGAGATTATTATTGTAATAGGTGAGTTCTCATTTACTGCATCAAGCAGACCTGTCATACCGGAGTGGGTGAATGTGCTGTCACCGATGATGGCAACTGCAGGGAACACGCCTGCATCGGCGGCACCCTTGGCCATGGTGATGCTGGCACCCATATCAACGGTGCTGTCAAGAGCCTGGAACGGAGGCAGGGCACCCAGGGTGTAGCAACCTATATCACCGAATACCTTGGCATTCTTGTAGTCCTTGAGCACAATGTTGATGGCCTCATATACGCTGCGGTGACCGCAACCCTGGCAGAGGGCGGGCGGACGTGCCACAACGTTCTTGGCAACCTCAGGATGCGGCAGCGGAGCCAGACCCAGGGCAGCCTTTACAATATCGGGGTTGAGTTCTCCCTGACGGGGCAGTTCACCGGTCAGGCGGCCTATGATCTTGCAGTCAGAGGGGAGGATACCTGCCACCTGCTCTTCAACAAAGGGCTGGCCGTCCTCAATAACCATGATTGAGTCACACTGCTCAGCGAGTGTGCGAATGGTCTCAGCAGGTATTGGGTATTGTGAAATCTTGAGTACGGGGAACGGGATTCCCTCGGGGTAGCACTCTGAGAGATAGTTGAATGCATTACCGCAGGCAATGGCACCCATTTTGAAACGCTTGGCCTGGGCCTTGAAACTGTTGAACGGTGATTCAACAGAGAGACGCATAATTTCAGGCTGACGTTCCAGGAGTGAAGCGTAGCGGCGCTTTGCAATAGCGGGCAGCAACACCCAGTCGCGTACGCCGCTTACAGGATTAAGGTCATTCTGATTACGTTTCTCCTTAAGCGATACAACTGCGCGTGAGTGGGCCAGACGTGTAACGGTACGCATCAGTACGGGCAGTTTGAGACTCTCTGACAGGTCATATGCGTATGACATCATATCATATGCCTCTTGCTGTGATGAGGGCTCAAGCACGGGTATCAGGGCAAACTTGCCGTAGAAACGGGTGTCCTGCTCATCCTGTGACGAGTGCATTGAGGGGTCATCGGCCACAAGGACAATCAGACCGCCGTTCACGCCGGTGATTGATGAGTTTACGAACGGGTCTGCAGCCACGTTCATACCCACGTGTTTCATACATACCAGTGCACGTTTGCCGGCAAATGACATGCCCAGAGCAGCCTCCATGGCTGTCTTTTCATTGGTGCACCAGCGGTTGTGTATCTTTTCGGCAGGGTTCTTTTTGCAGTAACCCTGGATGTACTCAGTAATTTCTGTTGAGGGTGTACCGGGATAGGCATATACTCCGCTCAGTCCGGCATCAATGGCACCCTGTGCAATGGCTTCATCGCCAAGTAAAAGTTTCTTCATAATAGGACTTCTAAAACTGAAGTGCAAAATTACATAATTGTCAATTATCAATTGTCAATTGTCAATTTTTGTTCTCGTCCATAAGTGAGGTAGATGCGCGTACTGTAACCTCACGGTTGTAGCAATTGAACATCTTGTCAATGCTCTCCTTCTCTTTGACAGATGTAAAGAGGCTTACTATTGGAACAATAACCAAACCTGCTACCATTGAGAGCACACCTGCGTTGATAGGTGAACTGAAGTAGGGGCTGATGAATGTGGTACCGGTGAATGTTCCGTACATACATCCGCACATGATGGCTACACCGACAATGAAACTTGCCCAAACAGAGGCTCTGGTGGTCTTTTTCCAGTACAGTCCATAGAGGAAAGGTGCCAGGAATGCACCTGCCAGTGCGCCCCAGGATATACCCATGAGTTGAGCGATGAATGTTACAGAACTCTTGGCCTGGATGATAGCCAGGACAGATGATACTGCAATGAAGAATACAACCAGCAGGCGGATTGAGAGCAGTTGTGATTTCTCACTCATCTGCTTGCCGCCCTTGGCCATAGCAGGCTTGATAATATCAAGGGTAAGTGTTGAACCCGATGTCAGAACCAGCGATGAAAGGGTTGACATTGATGCTGAGAGCACCAGAATGATAACCACGCCAATCATCAGGTCAGGCAGAGTCTGAAGCATTGAAGGTACGATGCTGTCGTAGATGGGGCCTTTGGGGCCGTATTCGATGACACTGCCGTACAGACGACCGAAACCGCCCAGGAAATAGCAACCGCCAGCCACGATGATGGCAAAGAAGGTTGAAATGAATGTTCCCTTGCGGATAGCGGCCTCATCACGGATGGCGTAGAACTTACCTACCATCTGGGGCAGACCCCATGTGCCGAGTGATGTAAGCAGCACAACACCCAGCAGGTAGATGGGTTGCGGGCCGAAGAACGATGTAAAGGCGCCGTTCAATCCGGGTGCTGCCTCGCTGGGAATCTGTGACAGTTTCTCAATTGCTGCGGTGAAACCGCCGTTTCCGTTCAGTACAGAAAGGATAACGGCAACTATACCTACCAGCATTATCATACCCTGTATGAAGTCATTTACTGCTGTAGCCATATAACCGCCCACCAGAACGTAAATACCGGTAAGTATGGCCATTCCAAGAACGCACCAACTGTAGTCAATACCGAATGAGAGTCCGAACAGACGTGACAGACCGTTGTAGAGTGATGCGGTATAAGGAATAAGGAATACAAACACAATTACTGATGCTGCCACCTTGAGAGCCTCAGAGTTGAAACGCTGACCAAAGAAATCAGGCATTGTGGCACTCTTAAGGTACTGGGTCATAAGACGTGTGCGGCGGCCCAGGATTCTCCAGGCAAGGAGTGAACCTATGATGGCGTTGCCAAGTCCGATCCAGGTTGATGCCAGACCGTATTTCCAACCGAACTGACCTGCGTAACCTACAAAGATTACGGCTGAAAAATATGATGTACCAAAGGCGAAAGCAGTGAGCCATGAGCCTACCTTGCGGTCACCCAGTACAAAACCCTGTACGTTGTTTGCGGTTTTACGGCAATAGATTCCTACGCCTATCATTACGGCGAAAAACAGTATAAGAATCAGAATTTTCAGAAACATATTTGTGTAGTTTAAGGGTTAATTAATAAGGTTTCATTGTTTATTCCCAGCCCTGTACAAGTGTAAGGCCCTTTTCTGTGGCTACGCGCTCTGCTATCTCAAGACTGTTTGAAGGGCGTATGATAAGCACCAGCTTGCCGTCCTTATGGAACGTATAAAGATAACTTATTGTGCAGCCTCCGGCAGTCAGTGCGTCAATTGCGTCAGTGAATGAAGCGGTATCCGGCTCAACCTGGATGGCGAGTACTTCATTCAAACTTACAAGGTTTCCCTGGGCAGAGAGCAGTTTGGCTGCTTTCTTTTGGTCTGATGTAATAAGGCGCAGTATGCCGAACTCATTGGTGTCAGCCACAGATGCAGCCTGAATCTCTATATTCTCATTCTTGAGAGCGTTGAGTATGTCACTCAGTTTTCCACGCTGGTTCTCAAGAAATATGGAAATCTGCTTGATGGTCTTCATAATGTCTTTAATTAATGGTTGTTGCGCAAATCATTCACTCTCTTGGCCTTGCCGTCTGACTGCGGGATAACGCCTTTGCCTACCAGTTTCACCTTAGGTGTGAACAGCAGTTCATCCTTGAGGCGGCGGGTAATCTCCTTTGTCAGGTTCTGGAGCATAGCGAAATCATCAGTAGCCTGTGCAAGTTCGGCCTCAATGGTCATCTCATCATTGTCACCGACAGTCTCAATGGTGATAAGGTAGTCGCTGGCCAGTTCCGGGAACTGCATCAGTATCTTTTCAATCTGAATGGGATAGAGGTTCACGCCCTTGACAATAAGCATATCGTCACTGCGTCCCTGGAAACGTGCCAGACGTTTGTGGGTACGTCCGCAGGGGCAGTCACCCGGCAGAATGCGGGTAAGGTCACGTGTACGGTAACGGAACAGCGGCATGGCCTCACGGTTCAAGGTGGTAAGAACCAACTCTCCAAGTTCACCCTCCGGAACGGGCTCCAGAGTTTCGGGATCAAGAATCTCAACAATGTAGTTGTCCTCCCAGATATGCATGCCGTTCTGCTCCTGACACTCGATAGCCACGCCGGGGCCGCACATCTCACTCATACCGAAGTTGTTGTAGGCCTTGGCTCCCCAAATCTCTTCAATACGTTTGCGCTGTGCCTCAGAGTGAGGTTCGGCACCGATGATAAGGGTATGGACGGTGGTGTTGCGCGGGTCAATGCCTTCCTCCTGGAATGCGGCTGCCAGACGAGTGGCGTATGAAGGTATGCAGTGAAGTGCTGTAGTACCGAAGTCCGTGATGAACTTTACATGACGCTTGCTGTTGCCGGCACCTGCAGGAACGGTGAGAGCGCCAAGACGCTCTGCGGCATACTGAATACCCAGACCGCCGGTAAACATACCGTAACCTGATGTGTTCTGGATAATATCGGTATTGCGCAGACCTATGCAGTACATGGAGCGTGCCATTGCATCGGCCCACTCGTCAAGGTCTTTCTGTGTATGAAGTATAACGGTAGGATTACCGGTAGTACCGCTTGATGAGTGCAGGCGTACAACCTTTTCCAACGGAACTGACTTGATGCCGAAGGGGTAGGTGGCACGCAGGTCGTTCTTAGTTGTGAAGGGGAAACGCTTTATGTCCTCAACAGACTTGATACTCTCAGGGGTAATACCCAGTTCCTTGAATTTGGGAGCGTAGAATTCGCTGCCCATTGCAATCTCTACGGTTTTCTTGAGACGCTCCACCTGCAGTTTCTCCAACTGCTTGCGGGGTATGGTCTCAATCTCTTCATTCCAGTATTTACTGTTCATTTTTATATGTTTTTTTGTCGTTATCAAAAACAAAACCTGCCTCATTGTGGGGCAGGTCTATGATGATTGTCATGTCTTTTTAAATCATACCTCCTTGCCCCACGTTCAGTCGCGGTAATAAAAATAATTGGAGGTAACGTAAAACTTCATGTCTGTATGCTAATTAGGCAGCGCAAATTTAGTATAATAATCGGTCAATTCAAATGATTGACACTTTTTTATTTGATTTTCAGATACTCATCAATCAGATAATCCGCTCCTTTATCTGAAATGCCTATGTAGTAATAGAGCGGCTGGTTTGCCGTAACCTCTTTTTTGAGGAATACATTGCCTGAACCTCTGTCTGTTATCCTGTGTTCGACATCGGGCATAATTATGATTGCAGTTATGCTGTCAATGTATTTTACCGCATAGCCGTTCTCAATCTCAGAGACAGAGCCTTTATAGCCGATGGGCATGCCGGCGGCAATGTTGAGAATATCAAACTGGCCGTTATAATAATCTATCACCTTGATTATGGGGCTATCCTTGTATATTGTTATCTGCTTGTCAAGCGATATGGCCGCATCAAGAACATCCCAGTTGTCATAATGTAAACGGATATCGGTCTGCTGTGGGGTATTGGACAGGATCTCGGCCATGGAGCAACCTTTTGGAGATGCATACAGGCCGCTTGTGCCCTGTGGCGCCGAGGCTCCGTAGCCAAGTGCGGTATTATCCTCTTTAAGGTTTACAAGTTTACCGTCAATTCTGACTGCGGCCTGGAAAGCGGGCAGGTCATTCCTTTTGTCTTTTGAGTCCATATCAGTACGGAACTCAACCATGGTATTACCCCATTTTACATACTTTCCTGTTTTCTTGAAATAGGTATTGCCACCGGTATTGCAGCCATAGACTGAGAATAACAGCAGAAAGGTCAAGTACGATAATAACTTTTTCATTATCAGGCGTATGCTAATGCGTAGGTTTTAATCTGTCTGAGCATGGCAAGCAGTCCGTTGCTGCGTGTGGGCGACAGATGCTGTGTCAGTCCTATCTCATCAATAAAGTGTACGTCGCAGTCAAGAATCTCCTTGGGAGTATGCTCGGATAGGACTCTTATGAGAAGCCCAATCAGACCTTTGGTAATGATGGCATCGCTGTCTGCCTCAAAATGGAGCAGACCGTCCTTGAAATCGGCATGGAGCCAAACACGGCTCTGGCATCCGTCAATAAGGTTGTCTTCGGTCTTATAAGCGGGGTCCAGCGGGGGCAGTTCATTGCCCAGGTCAATAATCATCTGATATTTGTCCATCCAGTCATCAAATGCGCTGAACTCCTCAATTATATCTTGCTGTATCTGTTCTGTTGTCATTGTTTCTCGTTGTAGATTACTGTCAGAAGTGTTTTTCCTACAGCCTCAAGCACATTCTTGTCAATATTGCTTATGTTGTCCTGTGTAGTGTGCCATGTAGGGCCGAAACAACTCTGCGGGCATTGAGGCAGGTAGGGTACTATGTCAATGGCCGGAATCCTGGCAATGGTATTTATGAAATAGTGGTCATCAGTTATGTAACCGCCGTCAGACTGTTTGAAGAGTGAACTGTAGCCCAGTGATGCCGCTGCATTCCAAACCTTGTCAACCACCTGCTTTCCGTACATGACAGAATATTTTTCACGTGCAAACTGTGCACCTTTGCCGCCCACCATGTCAAGCAGAATGGCATAGCGCGCACGATAACCCTCCTTGTGAGGATTCTTGGCCCAGTATTGTGTACCCAACCCCCAGTAAGTATCCAGATGATTGCCTTTAAAATCCGGACCCGGGCCCCAATCCTCGGCATCCAGGAATATGCAGTCAACGCCTATTCCGGGTGCTTTTTTCTGCAATTGGCGTGCTATCTCCAGAATTACGCCGACACCGCTTGCTCCGTCATTCGCCGCATCAACCGGTGTTTTCCAGTTGGCAGGGTCAGAGTCATTGTCGGCCCATGGACGGCTGTCCCAATGCGAGCAGAGTATAATGCGGGTGGGGCAATCAGGATTGTAACTGCCTATGATATTGTAGCACTGCAGTTTAGACTTGTCAAAAGTTTCGGTCTCAAATCCCTGTATGTAGGTCTGGGCACCAAAAACGCTCAGTCTGGATGCAAGCCATGCGGAACACTTTAAGTGAGCCTCTGTGTTGGGAACGCGCGGTCCGAAATCAGTCTGTTTTTTGATATAACGGAATGCGCTGTCTGCGCTGAACTCAACCGTTGTGGCAGTCGGGGCCGTGGTTGTGACCGGAACTTTAGCCGTGGTGGCCTTGCGTCCTCCGCATGAGAGTACCACAAACAGAATTGTCAGTATGATTGCGGCTTTCTTCATATATCAGCGGTTGAGTTTCCAGGTGGCACCCTCTTTGGTATCCTTGATCTCAAATCCCAGTGCAGTGAGTTCATTGCGTATTTTGTCACTTGTAGCCCAGTCCTTGTTGGCCTTGGCTATGGCGCGTTGTTCAAGCAACATATCCACTACCTTTCCGAAAGCCTCCTCACGGCCGCTTCCGCCGCCTTCTTCGGCCTTTATTCCAAGAATGTCAAACAGGAATGTGTCAAACAGAGACTTGAGTTCTGCAACATCGGCGGCAGTGAGTTTGGCGTTGCCGCTGGCAGCCTGATTGATAACCTTGGCTGCATCAAACAGATGACTGATAACGATAGGTGTGTTAAGGTCATCATCCATAGCCTCATAGCACTTGCCCTTGAATTCTTTTACGCTTACGCTGCTTTCTGCAGCGGGCTGAATGCGGCCTATTGCATTATATGCCTCCATGAGTCGGCTCATAGCCTTCTCAGCAGCCTGCAAGGCGTCATTGCTGAAGTCAACGGTGCCGCGGTAGTGGGCCATCAGTATGAAGAACCTTATGGTCATGGGGCTGTATGCCTGCTTCAGATTTGGATTCTGGCCTGTAAAGAATTCGTTAAGGGTGATGAAGTTACCCAGACTCTTGCCCATCTTCTGGCCGTTGATGGTTATCATGTTGTTGTGCATCCAGTAGTGCACGATGTCATGACCCTGGCTGGCGACGGCCTGTGCAATCTCGCATTCGTGATGCGGGAATATCAGGTCCATGCCACCTCCGTGTATGTCAAAACGCTCACCTAAGTACTTGCGTCCCATGGCGGTGCACTCGCAGTGCCAGCCGGGGAATCCGTCGCTCCAGGGTGAGGGCCAGCGCATAATATGCTCGGGCTGGGCCTTTTTCCACAGTGCAAAGTCGGCAGGGTTGTGTTTCTCCTCCTGACCGTCAAGTTCACGGGTGGTGTTGAGTACGTCATCAAGATTGCGGCCTGACAGAATGCCGTAGTGATGGTCCTTGTTGTACTTGTTCACGTCAAAGTAGATGCTGCCCTGGCTTTCATATGCGTAGCCGTTGTCCAGAATCTGCTTTACCAGTTCTATCTGCTCAATTATATGGCCCGATGCGTGCGGCTCGATGCTGGGGGGCAGCACGTTCAGGGCATCCATAGCCTTGTGGTAGCGCAGGGTGTAGTACTGCACCACTTCCATGGGCTCCAACTGCTCCAGGCGGGCTTTCTTGGCAATCTTGTCCTCACCCTCATCGGCATCATGCTCCAGATGGCCTACATCGGTTATGTTACGCACGTAACGCACCTTATAGCCTAAGTGCTGAAGGTAACGGAACAGGATGTCAAATGTGATGGCGGGGCGTGCATGACCCAGATGCGGATCACCATATACTGTGGGACCGCACACGTACATTCCTACGTGCGGCGGGTTCAGGGCTTCAAACAATTCCTTCTTTCTAGTTAGGGTGTTGTAGATGGTCAATTTGTTTTCCATATCATTTTTTCATTGTTTCTTCAATAAATTTGAGGAGCCTGTCAACGGCATTCTCCTCGGGGATATTTTTCTCTATGCACTCCTTGCCTTTGTACAGGCTTATCTTGCTGCGGCCTGCGCCTACGTAACCGAAATCGGCATCGGCCATTTCACCCGGGCCGTTGACTATGCAGCCCATTATGGCTATCTTGACGCCTTTCAGGTGGCCGGTGGCGGCTTTTATGCGTGCTATTGTCTCTTCAAGATTATAAAGTGTCCGTCCGCAGCCCGGACATGATATGTACTCGGGTTTTGTAAAGCGTATGCGTGCGCCCTGCAGTATGGCATCCTCTGTGGATTTGATTTGGGCGGCGGTCATATTGGGGTTGGTCAGTTTAAGGTCACCGGCCTTGCCGTCAATGAGAAGTGCACCTGCATCCATGGCGGCGTGCAGTTGGAAATCCTCAAGCAACTCATCATTGTAAGAAAGTTGCAGCACGCCGTTCTCTATCCTGGCCGATGCACGTACCTCAGCGCTGCGTTCAGCATAATCCACCAGTTTACGGGCCACGGGAATCTCACGCTCAGGAGCCTCTGACAGTGATACGCGTATGGTATCGCCTATACCCTCGGCCAGCAGTGCGCCAATGCCTATGGCGCTCTTTATGCGTCCGTCCTCGCCCTCACCGGCCTCGGTCACTCCCAGATGTATTGGGAACGCCATGCCTTCACGGTCCATCTCCTTAACGAGCAGGCGTACGGTTTCAATCATTACCACCGTGTTGCTGGCCTTGATTGATATGACCACGTTCATGAAATCCTGCTCCACGCATATGCGCAGGAACTCCATGCAACTCTCCACCATACCTGCGGGAGTGTTGCCGTAGCGGCTCATGATGCGGTCAGAGAGTGACCCGTGGTTAACGCCTATGCGTATGGCGGTACTGTGTTCACGGCAGATGTTCAGGAACGGGATAAAGCGGTCGCGAATGCGCTGTATCTCCTGTGCATACTCATCATCAGTATATTCCAGATGCTTGAATGTGCGTGCAGGGTCCACATAGTTGCCGGGGTTGATGCGCACCTTCTCCACATACCGGGCGGCCACATCGGCCACGGCGGGGTTGAAATGGACATCGGCTACCAGCGGAGTGTCGTAGCCGCGGGCAGTCAGGCCATCACGGATAAGGCGCATATTCTCAGCCTCACGTGTGCCCTGGGTGGTCATGCGCACCAGTTCACCGCCGGCCTCAATGATACGTATGGCCTGCTCTATGCAGCCCTCGGTATCCATGGTGGCGGTGGTGGTCATGGACTGCAGGCGTATGGGGTTGCTGCCGCCTATGGCGGTATTGCCCACACGTACGCATATTGTTTTGCGGCGGTTATATACGGCCATTATCAGTTGGTCTTGTAGTTGTATTTCACCTGACTCAGTTCAGCGTTGGCCTTTTCAATCTTATCCTTGAGGCCCTCTTTGTGGGCGGCCAGACGCGCTGCGAGTTCATTGTCAGCCACTGCCAGAATCTGGGCAGCCAGGATGGCGGCATTCTGTGCTCCGTTCACGCCAACTGTGGCTACGGGTATTCCGGGGGGCATCTGGATGATTGAGAGCATGGCGTCCAGACCGTCAAGCATACCCTTGATGGGCACGCCTATTACGGGCACGTTTGTGTTGGCTGCAATCACACCGGGCAGGGCGGCTGCCATACCGGCTGCTGCTATGATGACTTTTATGCCACGTTCAGCCGCACCTTTGGCAAACTCCTCAACGGCCGCAGGTGTGCGGTGAGCGGACAATGCGTTCATCTCAAACGGGACCTGGATACTGTCCAGGAACGCTGCTGCTTTTTCCATAACGGGCAGGTCAGACGTGCTGCCCATGATTATACTTACAATCGGTTTCATTATAGTATGATTTATTTTTTTCTAAGTCTTGCTACCGGAATTCCAATCTGCTCCCGATACTTCGCCACTGTTCGCCGTGCCACCTTGTAACCGCGCTCCGCCAGTATGTCTGCCAGTTGCTCATCAGTGAGCGGATTGCTATGGTCCTCGGCATCAGTAACCTCACGCAGTATGCGGTGTATCTCCTTTACTGAGACCTCCTCACCGCTGCTGGTCTTGACGCCGTCTGTAAAGAAGGCCTTGAGCGGAAATGTGCCGAAGTTGGTCTGCACATATTTGCCGCTCGTGACACGTGATATGGTTGAAATGTCATAACCGGTCCTCTCAGCGACATCTTTCAGGATCATGGGTTTGAGCAGGGTATCATCACCTTCGGTAAAAAACGGTCTCTGCATGTCAATTATGGCCTGCATGGTTCGGGTCAGGGTCACTTCTCTCTGGTGCAGAGCCTGAATGAATCCTTTGGCCGAATCAAGTTTGCGCTTTATGTAGAGAGCGGCGTCGCGCTGGTTGCTGTTTCCTCCTTTTATCTGGCGGTCAAGCATATCGGAATACTCACGGCTCACATGGAGTTGTGGGATATTGCCGTTGTTCAGTGTAAAGGTAATGTCACCGTCATAGTTCTCCAGAATGAAATCCGGGACAATGTGCTGACGGCTGTGTCCAACTGTCTCTCCCAGTGAACTGCCGGGACGCGGGTTGAGTTTGACAAGTTCAGCAATTACCGCATCGGTTTGCTCCTTGTCTATGCCAAGACGTGCCGATATCTTGTCCCAACGCTTGTGGGTGAACTCATCAAACATGGTTGAGATGACCTTTTCCTGCAGTGCTTTTAACGGAGAATCCTCCTTGCGGCGAATCTGTATGAGCAGGCACTCCTGCAGATTGCGCGCTCCTATGCCTGCGGGGTCAAAGTCCTGAATAACTTTGAGCACCTGCTCAATCTCATCAGTTGAGGCATCAAGGTCATGATAGAATGCCAGGTCATCAGATATGGCCTGCACGTCCTTGTCAAGCAGTCCGTCATTGTCAATGGAGCCTATTATGTAGAGCGCAATCTTCATCTGGCGCTCGGTCAGATCCTGTTCGCGCAGTTGCTCGTAGAGCAAATCATAGAAAGAGCGTGTGTCAGCCAATGGTACATCGGCTACTGTACCTGACATTCCCCTGTCTGAGCGGTCATACCAGTCATCATCGTCATCATTCCAGTCATCGGAACCGGACCTGTCTTCACGGTAATCATCAGCCCCTTCATCATAGAGTTCATCATCGGGTTCTGTTGTTTCAGTATCCTGTGAAAGAGGTTCTGAGGTGCCGTCCTCAAGGGCGGGGTTGTCATTGAGTTCAGAACGCACGTGCTCCTCAAGTTCAAGCGTGGAGAGCGCAAGCAGCCTGGCCTCAAGCACCTGTTGGGGTGACAAGGTCTGTATCTGGACCTGTGATTGGGTCTGGACCTGGGTCTGTATGTTTGACTGCTCCGCCATTTCTGATCAATAGTGGAAACTGCTGCCTCCAATAAACTCGCGTACAAGTGATGTGGGCGGCAGATTCTGGCTTGGAATGGTTCTGAACAACTTAAGGAAATCCTTGAGTTGGCATGCTTTGGCATATTGCGGACTGTTTTCAGGAACCTCATCCAAAAGGGGCAGAACCATATCCTTGATAACCGCAATCTCAAATATCATGGCAGAGTTGAACATTGCGTCGGCATTCTCCTGATAGGGGAATATCCATTTTTCCTCACCGGCGCGGACCGATGCCCAGCGGCCTATGGTATCCTGTGCGGAATAACTGCGGTACTTATGGTCACGCGTTATGCGGCGCAGCAGGCGGTTGTCAGTGGTGGGTATGTAGTTGTGCTGATCAATGCGAATGCATGTCAGAGCCGATACGTAAATGAGGAAACGGCTGTCAGCCGGGATATCAGGCATGAGGTCCGGGTTAAGGGCATGGATGCCCTCAATAAGCAATATGTCATTGTCACCCAGTGCCATCTCAGGGTCAGTGAACTCACGTATGCCGCCTTTCTTGAAATTAAAGCGGGGCGGCTGTATGCTCTTGCCTGCCAGCAGATCCTTAAGTTGCTGGTTGAAGAAGGGCAGGTCTATTGCGTAGAGTGACTCAAAATCATGCTCGCCGTTCTCATCAAGCGGAGTGTGATCACGGTCCAGGAAATAGTCATCAAGTGACAGGACCTTTGGGGTGAGTCCCTGAGCCATGAGTTGTACCATGAGTCGTTTGCTGAATGTGGTCTTGCCCGATGATGACGGACCGGATACCATAATCAGTTTTAGCCCCTTGCCCTCATTGCGTCGGGCCACAATCTGGTCAGCAATATGCACAATCTTTTGTGACTGAAGGGCTTCGGCCACGTTTATTATCATGTTTGTCTCTCCCTTTGCTATGGCTCCGTTGAGTTTGCCCAGTGTTGAGAATCCCAGGATACGCATCCAGTCATGATGCTCCTTGAAGATCTCAAACATCTTGTCTTGACGTATCAGCGGTTCCAGTTGGTCAGGGTTCTTCTTATCTGGAAGGCGTACCAGAACACCTCCTGCCATAGGCTCAAGTCCAAAAACCTTAAGGCATCCGGTATGGGGCGGAAGAACGCCAAAGAACCAGTCCGGCAGATCCTCAAGAGTGTAGTAACTGCTGTAAATGGTGCCTATGCTGCGGAGCAGACGTGCATTGTCCTTGCGGCCTGATTTCTCCATGATATCCGCAACATCGGTTGTGTGGGCGGTATGTTTTACAAAAGGAATGCTGCGTCCTATTATGCTTCCCATGCGTTCGCTTATCAGGGTAACGTCTTCATCGGTTAGGTCACGGCCTATCTCAACCGGGCAGTAGAAACCCTTTGATATGGCATTTGAAACCCTCATCCTGCCTCCGGGATAGAGTTCAGTTATGGCCTTGTAGAGCACAAACACAAGTCCCAGCAGGCAGGAACGTGCTCCGGTGCTGGTGGTAGCATCAAGAAACTCCACATCGCAGTCCTCATAGACCTTGGCCTCCATATCCTTGACTATGCCGTTTGCATATACGCACATGGGGCACCCTTTGAGTTGCACACCCATCTGATTGAATATCTCAGTGTAGGTTACGCCAGGATTGAAACTCTCACTCTTTTTGCTGTTTATGCAGTAGATTTCCATACCTATTATATTTAGAGTCTCAAAATTACTGCATTTTTTTGGTATAGGCAGAGTGCCGGGTGTAAAAAAGACAAAGTTTGTAGGTAAGCGCCTGATGCAAAATGATACAAAAGGAAACTACCCCTTTGTGCTATTTTGAAAAAAACACTACTTTTGCAGAGTTTTTCCGGAAAACAGGTATTTAAACAAATAATAGAGAAATGAAAAAACTGAATGTTCTGATGGCTTGCATGACTGTTGCAGTCATTACATCTTGCGGCGGAATGGGAACCGGCAAGGTCAGTATGAATGATGTAAAGGACACAATCTCATATTCAATAGGTATGGGGCGTGCAGTACGTGTTTACAAGAACCAACTCCCTGAAGAGATATCAGACTCCATTGCTATGAAGGCTTTCGTTAAAGGATTCATTGACGCTGCCAAGAATCCTGAGGATGCTGAAAAACTTGCTTACGCTCTGGGCTATGAGATTGGTTGTCAGGAGATGTCACAGGCTTTTCAGGCTCTTAGCCAGACTCTGTTCGGTGACTATGACACTTTTAACAAGGACAACTACGTAAACGGTTTCAAGGACGGTATGCTTGACAACTGGAAGATCATGACATTTGAGGAAGCCGATGAAACCTCAAACCGTCTTTATACATACCTGAGCCAGAGGGTTTATGACAAGGTACGTATTGAGAGTGAGGAGTTCCTTGAAAAGAAGTCTAAAGAGGAGAATGTGTTCAAGACAGCCAGCGGCCTTATGTATGAGGTTGTAAGTCTTGGTGCCGGCGGTAAGAAACCTACTGAAGAAAGTGAGATTGAGGTTCGTTACAAGTGCGCATCAATTGACGGCAAGGTTTATGACGAGTCAAAGGAGCCCTACAGATTTACACTTTCAGGTCTGATCAAGGGTTGGACTGAGGGTCTTCAGCTTATGAGTGAGGGTGACAAGTACAGATTCTACATTCCTTCAGACCTTGCATACGGTCAGCACGGACAGGGTGAGATTCCTCCCTATGCGGCACTCGTATTTGACGTTGAACTTGTAAAGGTATATTGATTACGGTATAACCCGGATACGGAAAGCGGTCAGTTTTGACCGCTTTTTTTGTTTTTCTGTCAAAATGTTATTGTTTTTGGTTCAACGGAAAAGAAATGTTGCTACATTTGATGAAATATTTGTTGCATTGTAATATTTCTCTAACAATATGAACGCAAAGAAAGCAGTGTCAAGTTCAGACAGAATGGACTCGCTTGACAGGAAAATACTGAGTATTATCTCACAGAACGCCAGAATCCCGTTCAGGGATGTTGCTCTTCAGTGCGGAGTTTCACGTGCGGCTATCCACCAGCGCGTGCAGCGTATGTTTGATGACGGAGTGATAACAGGTTCAGGTTACCATGTCAACCCCAGGAGTATAGGATACAACACCTGCACTTATGTAGGTCTGACGTTGGAAAAGGGCTCCATGTACCATCAGGTTGTGGCAGAACTTGACCAGATTCCAGAGGTGGTTGAGAGCCATTTTACAACCGGCCGTTACACAATGATGATCAAACTGTATGCCCGTGACAATGCTCACCTTATGGAACTTATCAACGGACATATCCAGGAGATAAAAGGTGTTACAGCCACTGAGACTCTTATTTCACTTGATGAGAGTATCAAGAAAGAGATACCTATAAAGGAATAGGTCAGATGACCAAGGCGGAACAGTTTGAATCCGGAATACGTGAAATGAATTCCGGCACGGCCATTTTGGGATCAGAATCTCCGTTGATAGGCATAAGCGGAAACTTCAGGGACGGTGACTGCACATTGGCCCAGGCGTACTATATGTCTGTGCTTGAAGCCGGTTGCACTCCTGTGGTAATACCGTCATATGATGATGAAAAAGCGCTTGTCTCATTGCTTGATTCACTTGACGGCATTGTTCTTTCGGGAGGAGCAGACATTGATCCAGATTATCTTTCAGAGGAGCCGTTGGACTGCGTATCCGTCAATCCGCGTCGTGATGCCCAGGAGTTGCTGTTGGTGCGTCTTGCAGTGGACCGCCAGATTCCGCTGTTGGGTATATGCCGCGGCATTCAGGTCCTTGCTGCCGCTCTTGGCGGCAAACTGTATCAGGATATAAAGTCACAGCATGACCGGCCCACTATAGAACACAGTCAGACTATTGCGCGCGGACTGCCTTCACATGAGGTCCGGATTGAAAAGGACTCGCTCCTGTTCTCCATAATGGGTTCTGAGAAACTTGCCGTGAATTCATTCCATCATCAGGCGGTCAAGCAGGTTCCTGCCGGGTTCAGGGTTACCGCAACAGCACCTGACGGTATTATTGAAGGCATGGAGTCAACCGCATTCCGCCCCATTCTAGGAGTCCAGTGGCACCCTGAATGTTTCATTATGGAGAATGACCGTTCCATGATGCCCATATTCAAGTGGCTTACCGAACAGGCATCACTCTATAAACGTGCCAAGAAACTTCACGGCAAGACCATAATTCTGGACAGCCATTGTGACAGTCCCATGTTTTTTGACAAGGGGGCTCATTTCTGTCAGAAAGACCCGGATGTTGAGGTTGAATATGAATATGTAGGCGAGCCTTCACCTGACGGCAGTCCTACATTCAGATATAATCCTCTGGTTGACCTGCATAAGATGACTGCCGGCCGTTTGGATGCCAGTTTCATGGTTGCATATCTGCATCAGTATGAACGTGACGGTGAATCATTGAAAGCCGCAATTGCCAAGGCAGACCGTCTGCTTACTCTGATTGATGAGCGTATTGCCGAGTGTAACGGCTTTGCAGCCATTGTTACGTCGCCGAATGAACTGTGGACAAACAAGTTCAACGGAATAAAATCTGTTGTAAAGGGAATAGAGAACGGATATGCCATAGGGCTTGACATAGATAATGTTGACCGTTTCAGAAAACGCGGAGTGGCATATATGACCTTATGTCATAACGGAGATAATGACATATGTGATTCACACAAGGGAAACCATGAGCATAACGGCCTGTCTGCGTTTGGTCGTGAGGTTGTGGCCAGAATGAACAGTGTAGGCATGATGGTTGACCTGTCACATGCATCAGAAAAAAGTTTCTGGGATGCCTTGGAGTGCAGCAGCAAGCCTATTATCTGCTCCCATTCATCAAGCCGTGCACTTTGTGACCATACCCGTAATCTGACCGATGAGCAGATGCGTGCCCTTGCCTCAAGCGGCGGTGTGGCTCAGGTCTGTCTGTACAGCGGTTTCCTTAAGAAGGGTGGTAATGCTACCGTTAATGATGCCGTACGCCATATCATGCACATGATTGATGTCATGGGCGTGGATCATGTGGGTATAGGTTCTGATTTTGACGGCGGCGGCGGATTGCCGGGTCTTGAAGATGCCTCGTGGTTTGTTTCACTTACTGAAAGGCTTATGGCTCAAGGTCTCAGTGATCACGACCTGTCACTCGTCTGGGGTCTCAATTTCCTCAGGGTCTGGAGTCTCAACGCTGACGGTGTCAGATTCTAAGCCGGCTTTTTTTGCCTCTTTGCGGGCTTTTGCCTCAGCCCTTAAATTGCGGTATTTCTCCTTATTCTTTTCGCGGCGCTCTTTACGCTCCTCGCGTTGCTCCTGTTTTTTCTGTTTGTCATCCTCCTTGTTGCGGGCCTTCTTTTCAAGACGTTCCACATTTTTCTTGTGAATGTCAACCTGTTTCTTTTTGGCCTTTTGTGTCCTTAAAGCCTCTGGTTTCTGGTTTATCAGGGGTATATCGTCAATGTTCCAGTCAACAGAATGCTCCCAATCAGGTCTTAAGACAAAACTGCGGTTTATATACCAGACTTTCTCTGACTGCCTTTTTTCAGAATACTCACCATTGTCCCACTTGCCATTGTCATTTACGTCATCAAACATTGATACGTAATAGGTGCTTGGATCAAGCAGGAAAAAGTCTGCCGTACCGTTCTCCAGTTTGGAACTGCGTACAACACCGCCTTTGCTGTCAAGTATTCTTACGGTGTAACCGGGCTTGGGATTGGCTACATTAACGGTCATCTTGCTGAACCTGCTCAGTTCACTGAATGACAAAGTGCTCTTAATGTGGTCATTGTGCAGTCCGTAAAGTCCGACTATACCGGCGGAGTCAATGGTTATGGTGTATGTGTTTTCAGGTCTCCACTCGGCATAGATCACGTATTTAAGTATATTGAGAGTGTCTTGCTCTATCTCATACGGGATGTCAAGCCATAGCGTATCCTGCTTTAATCTGACATGGATGACAGTATCAGATACAAAAGAAACGGGCTCCTGGAATGTAAGCGAAATCTCCTTGTACAGATTCATTGACGAACCTGAGGTCAGCCTTGACTTAAGGAACTGCTTTTCTGGGGTGAGCAGTTTGACTATGCCTAATGAATCACCCGCCTTTTCAAGTTTCTTGAGTTTTTTCTCTTTCTCTTTGTTCTCTTCTTCAAGCCTCTTTGCAGCCTCTTTGAGTATTTTCTCCCTGCTTCTCTTGGGAGTAAGTTTCAGTGTATCGGTGGTCGGAACCAATATGCCCGATGTATCCGTTGCCAGATAGGTTATACTCAGTTTTAGAGTATCCATGTAATAGACGGCGGTATCTTTCATCCAGAACGTGAGTGTGTCATATCGTGCACTGTGCTGGAGTATGTAAGCATCGGACTCATCAAAGTTCAAGCCTTTGACTTTTGGCATCGAGTCAACGGGGAGCGCAAACTGGATTGTGAATTTTTCATGGACACTGCGATCGGCCTTGCTCATATACTGGATTGTCGGGGTAGGAGTGAATGCCAGCAGAGTAATGTCATCGGGCATAAAACGGGTGTACTTGACCAGGAGTGTGGTGTCAACTGAACCGTCATCGTTAAAGATGGTGTCCTCGCGGTATGCAGTTTCAGTTGTGGGAATTATCAGTGAATCCAGCCAGGCAATTCTCTCGTTGCGTTGGGAGAAACTGAATGTCTGGTCCATATCCGTGATTGCATATATCCTGTACTTGCCGGGAGCAATGCCGCGTATGTTGAAGTGACCGCTTATATCTGTACGTGATATCCTGTCAAACGGTTTGGTGATAAACGCTGAATCAGACAGATCGCTGTGCAGGCCCACGGTTATTCCCTTGATGGGTTCAAGGTCATTTGCGTTGAGGACATATCCTGAAACCTCAAGGGTGTCAATGGCACTGCCGGTGCTGAAACGGAAACAGTAATTGCCGAGCGGATTGCCCTCATTGTTGTCAATTATACCGTCAGAGAAGTCTATGGAATATGTGGTGTTCGGTTTAAGCGAGTCAAACAGTTCCACCTGAATCTTTTTGCCGGTAACCTTGACCTCAGGCTGTTCAATCTGGGGAGGGGAGATGATTACGTTGTCTCTGGGGTTCTCAAGTTTGATGAACTCATTGAAATCAATCGTAACCTTGCGCCCGTCATATCCGGTCGCTCCGTTCTTGGGATGACTGTTGGTGATTTTTGGAGGTGTTTCATCAAAAGCGCCGCCGTCAGGATTGCCTATGGCTGCACAACCCGACAATGCGGCAAAGGTCAGTAAGACCAATGCCGCATTGCAGATTTTTGCGGTTATGTCGCTATAGCGATTCAAATCAGTCTATGCACTTCTTGAATATAATGCAGGAGTTATGTCCTCCAAAGCCAAAAGTATTGGACAGCGCGGCACGAACCTCTCTTTTTTGAGCTTTGTTGAAAGTAAAGTTCAACTTGTAATCTATTTGCTCGTCATCATCACCTTCAACATGGTTGATTGTAGGCGGTATGATATCATTCTTTATTGCAAGCACGGTTGCAATGGCCTCAACACCACCGGCACCACCCAACAGGTGACCTGTCATTGATTTGGTTGAACTCAGATTCATCTTGTAGGCGTGATCTCCGAATACAGCCTTGATGGCCTTGCACTCGGCAATGTCTCCAAGCGGGGTAGATGTTCCATGCATATTGATATAGTCAATATCTGTGGGCTTCATACCTGCATCCTCAAGGGCTTCCTGCATGACACGGATTGCACCGCGGCCTTCAGGCTCAGGGGCAGTCATGTGAAATGCATCGGCTGTGGCACCCCATCCGGCAACTTCGGCGTAAATCTTGGCGCCGCGTGCTTTGGCATGCTCATACTCTTCAAGGATAAGTACACCGCCTCCCTCACCGAGCACGAATCCGTCACGGCTTGCGCTCATTGGGCGTGATGCCGTTTCAGGTGAGTCATTCCTGGTGGAGAGTGCGTGCATAACCCCGAATCCTATTATTCCACATTTACCCAGTGCAGCCTCGGCACCACCCGTAACTATGACGTTGGCTTTACCCAAACGTATCATGTTTACGGCATCAATGATTGAATGTGTGCTTGATGCGCATGCTGAAGATGTGGTGTAATTAGGACCCTTGAGTCCATAGGTAATAGAAATCAGACCGGCTGCGATAGATCCTATTATGCGTGGGACAAAGAACGGAGTCACCTTTAGATCCTGTCCGCGTCCAACTTGTTCATGGAGGGTATCCATGCCCTCTTGAAAAGAGTCAACACCTCCCATACCGAAACCAAGGATAACTCCAATCCGGTTCAGGTCTTCTTTCTCAAAATCCAGTCCTGAATCTTTAATGGCCTGGGTTGCCGAGGCAATGGCAAAATGGCTGTATTTGTCCATTTTGCGTAACTCTTTGCGGTCAATATACTGAGTCGCATCGAAATTCTTGACCTCGCATCCGAACTTGACCTTGGTGGGTACTGAATCAATGTCAAAATTTGTAATAGGGCCAGCACCGCTCACTCCTGCCAGGGCATTGTTCCAGAATTCAGGAACAGTGTTGCCTAACGGATTGACGGTACCAAGTCCCGTTACTACTACTCTTTTCAGATCCATACTTTAAAGCGATTGCAACTTACTTTGTAGCTGCCTGGCTGATGAGTTCGATAGCCTCACCTACGGTTGTGATTTTCTCAGCCTGATCATCAGGAATTGAAATGCCGAACTCCTTCTCGAACTCCATGATGAGCTCAACGGTATCCAGTGAATCTGCACCCAGATCAGCTGCGAAACTTGCCTCAGGAGTAACCTCTGATGCCTCAACACCAAGTTTGTCAACGATGATAGCCTGAACTCTCTCTGCAATCTGTGAATCTGCCATAATTGTAATTTGTTTTAGGTTTATATAAAATTTGGGCGCAAAGTAACCTTTTTTTGACCTGTACAACAAGTGTACTGAAATCAAAATCTTTTCATAATGCACACCGCGCGCAATAATGTGTAATTCATTAAAGCAATAATAATTGTGAATTAAGAAATAATCAACTACTTTTGTGCCAAGAAATCAAGTTTAACCGCCAATCATGTCATTCAGCCAGGAAAGTCTGAAGGTATTTGACCGCTCTATCATAGACTATCACAAATCAGATGATGTTGATACGCCTATTGCCAATCCGTACAAGGAGAAATCCATAGAATACTATCTTTATCTTAAGAACTGGATTGATACGGTACAGTGGCATCTGGAGGATATAATCAGAGATCCTCAGATTGATCCCGTGGCAGCCCTTGCCATCAAGCGCAGGATTGACCGTTCCAATCAGGAGAGGACAGATCTGGTGGAACTGATTGACAGTTATTTCCTTGAAAGGTTCAGCGGTGTAAAGGTATTGCCCGGTGCAACAATCAATACTGAAAGTCCTGCGTGGGCTGTTGACCGCCTCTCCATTCTGGCGCTCAAGATATACCACATGAAGATTGAGGCAGAACGCACTGACACCCCTGCAGATCAGCAGAAACGTTGCCGGGAAAAACTGGCAGTGCTCATGGAGCAGAAAAAAGACCTTTCAACAGCAATTGACATGCTGCTTGATGACATGGCGGCAGGACGTAAGTTCATGAAAGTCTATAAGCAGATGAAAATGTACAACGATCCCACCCTTAACCCTGTTCTCTACGGCCAGAATGGCTCAAAATAAGACTCCCAAATATAAAAACGTGCTTCTGATCCGCTTCTCCGCAATTGGAGACGTGGCTATGACCGTGCCGGTAATCCAATCAGTTGCCGATGCATATCCCGATGTACATTTCACCGTACTCTCAAACGCACGTTTTGCCCCTTTCTACGGCGGTATGCCTGAGAATGTCAGTTTCATGGGCGTTGACCTTAAAAAGGATTACCACGGATTCGGGGCCATGTTCAGACTTTTCTGCAAACTCCGCAGGAAAAAGTTTGATGCTGTGGCTGATCTTCACGGAGTGTTGCGTACTACTGCTCTTTCTTTTTTCTACAGGCTTTTCTTTACTAAAGTGCGCCGCATAAAGAAAGACCGTCGTTCACGCAAACGCCTGACCCGCCAGCACAACAAGGACCTGACGCCTCGTCTGACATCATTTGACCGCTACCGGAAAGTGCTTGAAAAACTGGGTTTCAGGTTTGAGTTAAAGTTCCGGTCCATATTCGGTCAGGGCAAAGGTGACCTTTCAACCATCAGTTATATCGGCGCAAAAGATTGTCCATGGATCGGTATTGCTCCGTTTGCAGCCCATAAGGGCAAGATTTATCCGCTTTATCTCATGGAGGAGGTGGTTGCCCAGTTGGATTCGGCGGGGATGTGCCGTCAGTTTGTTTTTGCTTATGGCAGAGAACTGGCTCAGGTTCAGGGGTGGGCTGACAAGTACCGTTCCGTTGAGATTATCGACACACGTTTGGGTATGGCCGGTGAACTTGTGCTCATGAGTCATATGGAGGTCATGCTTGCCATGGACTCTTCAAATATGCATCTGGCATCATTGACGGGTACGCCTGTCGTATCAATATGGGGTGCTACGCATCCTGCTGCGGGTTTTATGGGGTGGGGGCAGAATCCTGATGACTGCATCCAGATTGACCTTCCTTGCCGTCCGTGCTCAATCTACGGCAAAAAGGAGTGCATATACGGTGATTACCGCTGCCTTACCGGCATCGATCCCGACACCGTTTTCGCCAAAGTCAAGATGCAATTGGGGACTGTCCCCTTTTGCACATGCGATAGTAAGCGATAATAGTTAAATAATACACGTGCAAAAGGGGACAGTCCCCAATTGCATCGGGAACTCCGGGCCCATGTTGAAGAGGAGATCTACGGCGCTCAGGTTGGGTAGGAAACCGTATTTTTGTTTAAAAACCTGCCAGTAGGGTTGGGGGGATTCAGGTTCTCCGATACCCGGTTCTGCTAGAGCACGCAAATCCAGCATATCATCTGTTTTGCGCGTATATGATTCCGTCAGTTTCAACTGTTTATTGATTCCTGCAAGTTCCATTATGCGCAAGGTGAGTTCAGTGTTGAAGTCAATCAGGAACTCATACTTTTTTTCATAGAACGGGCGGAAATCATCCTGATAGTACATAAAGAAAGGACTGTTCATATAGGCCGATTCAAGCGCGTTCCAGTGCTGATGCCGCCATTCGCCATGGTCACTGATACGCACGTCTTTCATGAGTTGCTTAGGGGCGGTGCTTTTGACAACAGGGATGGTCAGAGTCTGGATTCCGGCCGATGTGGCTATTCTGCAACGGTTACGGTAGGTCTGTTTGCAGTAGTTGTCATACTGCTCAATAAGCACATCACCGCCACTGTTGATGGCGGTGAAGAAACTGACTGGCGGCAGATATGCCGAACATAGGAGAATGGTCTCCATCAGTTGTAACTTTTGACTGAATGGAACAGACGGTTCCAGCGTATCTTGCCTTTCTGACCCCAGTTCTTGTCTTTGTCAAGCGAGAGCCAGATGAAAACCGGACGTCCAACGATATGGTCTTCAGGGACGTATCCCCAGAAACGTGAGTCAGCACTGTTCTGACGGTTGTCACCCATCATCCAGTAGTAATCCATATTAAAGGTATAACTGGCGGCGGGTTCGCCGTTGATAAGGATTGTGCCGTCACGCTCCACCTTAAGGTCATTACCCTCATAAACCCTTATGATGCGCTCAAAAAACGGCAGGTTCTCCAAATCAAGTTTAACGGTGGCGCCTTTTGCGGGAATCCAGATCGGACCATAGTCATCAAGAGTCCATTTGGTGTTCTTGTTCTGCGGGAACAGCCATTCCGATTCTTCAGGCGCATACCTTATCGGGCTGATATATGAAACAATCTCTGTATTGGATGCAAGAGTCTCAGCTGCTTTTCTTGTAAGCGGAATAGTGACAGAGCCCGGTTTGTTTTTTGAGGCCGGAAGGTCCTCCAGGCTAAGACGCAGTTCCTTACGCAAATTCTCCGGAATGGAGTGTTTGAGAAAGACATTGTAGTTGCTCTGGGCGGCATCGGGTTCTTTGTTGGCCACACCATCCAGATAGATTATGCCGTTTCTGATCTCAAGAGTCTGGCCCGGCAGTCCGACGCAGCGTTTTACATAGTTCTCACGGCGATCAACCGGACGGGTCATAATCTTGCCGAATATCTGTTCGTTCTGTAAGATATACTGGCGTCCTACTTTGTAGTAGAAATCATACACCCTGCGCTGCTCCAGAGTTGAAAGACTGTCCAGATCAATCTCCTTGCAACGGCTCTTTCCCAGCGGATATACAATCATGCAATAGTAATCGGCACTGGAATATTGCGGATTGGACACTATGGTATCGCCCGACGGATAGTTGAATACGACAATCTCATTCAGTTTTATCTTGCCGAATCCCTTGACACGCTCATATGGCCACTGGGGCTTTTCAAAGTAACTTTTGCCGCCTCCAGGGAAAGTATTCTGAGTGAGCGGCATGGTAAGCGGAGTCATGGGCTTACGCGGCCCGTATGCTACCTTGCTTACATAGAGGTGGTCACCGACAAGCAATGATTTTTCAAGTGATGATGAAGGGATAGCGTAGTTCTGGAATACGTAGATGTTCACAAAATAGACGGCAACCAGAGCAAAAACAATGGCATCAATCCAACCCATTATCTGATAGAGGGTCTTGTTCTTGAGCCCTTTCCACCAGTCCCATTTGATTATTCGGGTGGTAAAAGCGTCAATAATGAAAGGTATGACGATTATACCCAGCCAACTCCTGACCCATATCAGGAACAGGATGTACAGGACCAGGTAAACCGATGCCTTGATCCACTGCTTTTTTGTTACCTCATTAAGCGGCTTCATCAACGTATGGAGTGTTATGAGAGTGAATTCATGAGATCATCCATGCAAAGGAATCCCTTTTTGTCTGCGGTGAACTCGGCAGCAAGGACTGCGCCTAAGGCCAGACCGCTGCGGTCTTTGGCAAAATGGATAATCTTTATGAAATCAGCATTTGAATCATAAGTGATCTCATGGATTCCGGCTATTTCACCTTCACGGATGGAGTCAATGCGGATATCAGAGGGAGCGTATTCCGCTGTGCCTGTTACGGTTCCGTCAGCGTTGAGTACGGTACCCTTGCTCCAACCGGTCTTGCGGTCCAGTTGTGATATGATACCCTCTGCCAGTGTAATGGCAGTGCCGCTGGGCGCATCAAGTTTGTGGATATGATGCGTCTCAGACATTCCGACCTCATACATGGGATAGCCGTTCATAAGTTTGGCAAGGTAGGTGTTGACTTTTGAGAACAGAGCCACGCCGATGCTGAAGTTGCTTGACCAGAACAAGGTGTTGGAACCGTCCTTGCAAAGATTCTTCATCTCGTCACGATGATCCTCCATCCATCCGGTACTGCCGCTTACAACCTTGACGCCGGCCTTGAAGCATTTCATAACGTTTCCGTAGGCCTGTGTGGGAGCGGTGAACTCAATTGCCACATCGGCATTCCTGAACTCAGGGCTGTCAAAGTCCTGCGGATTGTCAATGTCTATTTTGCATACTACCTCATGACCGCGTGAGAGAGCAATCTTCTCTATCTCATGGCCCATCTTACCATATCCAATTAAAGCTATCTTCATTTTTTACTTTGGCTATTAGCTGTTGGCTATTGGCTTAGAACATGCTTTGAGTGTTCTCCTGAACGTGCTGGAGAATGCTGTTGAATTTGTTGTCCAGTTTTGTGCCTGCCATATCCTGCCATAGAGCGTACTGCTCGGCATTGAGGGCTTTCTTGTAGCGTTTCTCAAACTTTGCTATGATCTGATCATAGGTCTTTTTGGCTGCAGCGGTATCAAACTGAACGTTAGTGGGAGTCTCTTGTACACCCATCATGTTTCCACGTCCGCGGAAACCGCCGTTCTGCATCATCTGGAACTCTCTTACTGACATCTGAAGGTTGCGGCAAATCTCCTCAAATTCCTGAGCATAGAGTTTCACCATTTTGTCGAGTTGTTTCTCTGAAAGGTCCAGACGACCTGCTACATCCTGAATACGTGCGTTGGCTATGGAGTCTGATTCCTGTTCATAGAAAGGTTTTTCCATTACTCCGGCAGGCATTCTGCCGGGGCCTCCCATTGGACGACCACCTCCCATTGGACGACCGCCCATTGGCTGTGCCGATGCTATTACTGCCACAAGGCAGGCTGCGATTGTAAAGATTAATTTTTTCATTGTTCTGTCCTTGTAATATTTGGTTGTAATATCCTGTTGTTGGAATAAAGTTAAACGGACTTTAAAAACCAAAGATTCTCTTTCCTGCTGTTTGCCGGAAAGAGAATCTCTGATGTTATTGATCTGTATTTACAGTCATTATTAGAGTTTCGGACCGGCAGCAACGAGAGCCTTTCCGGCTTCGTTACCCTCATACTTCTTGAAGTTCTTGATGAAGCGGCCAGCCAGATCCTTAGCCTTCTCCTCCCACTCAGATGCATTTGCATAAGTGTCGCGAGGATCAAGGATTGCAGGATTTACGTTAGGCAGAGCTGTGGGAACCTCAAAGTCAAAGTACGGGATCTTCTTGGTCTGAGCCTTCAGGATGCTGCCATCCAGAATAGCGTCGATGATACCACGTGTATCAGGAATTGAGATACGCTTGCCGGTTCCGTTCCAACCGGTGTTAACCAGGTAAGCCTTGGCACCGCTCTTCTCCATCTTCTTAACCAGCTCCTCAGCATACTTGGTAGGATGCAGCTCAAGGAAAGCCTGGCCGAAGCAAGCTGAGAATGTGGGAGTGGGCTCAGTGATACCACGCTCTGTACCAGCCAGCTTAGCGGTGAAACCTGACAGGAAGTAGTACTTGGTCTGCTCGGGAGTCAGGATTGATACGGGAGGCAGTACGCCGAATGCATCGGCTGACAGGAAGATAACGTTCTTGGCGTCAGGACCTGCACTCTTGCCGTTTACTTTCTGAGCGATCTTGTCGATGTGGTCGATAGGATATGATACGCGGGTGTTCTCGGTAACGCTCTTGTCAGCGAAATCGATCTTACCGTTCTTGTCAACGGTTACGTTCTCCAGAAGAGCGTTGCGCTTGATGGCACCGTAGATGTCGGGCTCATTCTCCTTGCTCAGGTTGATAACCTTAGCGTAGCAGCCGCCCTCCAGGTTGAATACGCCCTCATCGTCCCATCCGTGCTCGTCATCACCGATAAGCAGACGCTTGGGATCAGTTGAAAGGGTGGTCTTACCTGTACCTGACAGACCAAAGAATATAGCGGTGTTCTTACCCTGCATATCGGTGTTTGCTGAGCAGTGCATTGAAGCGATACCCTGCAGAGGCAGATAGTAGTTCTGCATTGAGAACATACCCTTCTTCATCTCACCACCGTACCAGGTGTTGATGATAACCTGCTGACGTGACTTGGTGTTGAAAGCAACGCAAGTATCTGAATTCAGACCCAGTTCCTTGTAGTTCTCAACCTTAGCCTTGCTGGCGTTGAAGATAACAAAGTTGGGCTGGAATTTCTCAAGCTCCTCTGCTGAGGGCTGGATGAACATGTTCTTGATGAAGTGAGCCTGCCATGCAACCTCAACGATGAAGCGAACGGCAAGACGGGTAGCCTCATTAGCGCCGCAGAAAGCGTCAACTACATAAAGTTCCTTATTTGAAAGTTCCTTGATGGCAATCTCCTTAACCTTTGCCCAGATCTCTTCTGACATTGGGTGGTTATCGTTCTTGTACTCATCAGAAGTCCACCATACGTTGTTGTGACTCTCGTCGTTGTCAACGATGTACTTGTCCTTAGGAGAACGACCGGTGAATACGCCAGTCATTACGTTAACTGCGCCAAGCTCTGTCTCCTGGCCCTTGTCATAACCAGTCAGACCAGCCTTTGTCTCCTCTTTGAACAACTCCTCATAAGAAGGATTGTGTGCAATCACGGTTGAACCGTTGATTCCGTACACGCTTAAATCGATTTTTGCCATTGTTTTTATAGTTTGATTGTTACTAAACTTTCAAAATCAAGCCGGTTTAAAGGGCTTTTCTGAATGCACCCTTGTAAACCGGCTACAAAAGTAATTTCTTTTTGAGGTATAGAAAAATCCAAAAAGGCTTTTTACTTCAACTCACACATTATTTAATATTTTGTAACAAAAGTGTGTACCTCACTTTGCAAAATGTCCACGGAAAGAACCGTCCCTACTGCGGACACCTGCTTATTTCCACTTGTAGTTATTGCGCCACAGACCGGGCAGGAAGTGGTAGTAGAGCAGGTGACGCCAGGTTACCAGGTCATGGGCTCCGGGAGCGTCATCATCATACTCGTGCTTTACACCAAGTTCGTCCAACTGGTTGTGCAGGGTGGTATGACGGCCCATAAAGCCGGTCTCGTACTGGCCACCGCCTACAAACAGATAGTCAATCTTGCTGTTCACATCGGGCTCTTTGATGGCGGGAGTCTCCTCAAGGCCGATGGCGGCACTCAGGATACCTGCAGAACCGAATACGTCAAGATTGCGCAGTGCCACATACTGGGTCATGCGGCCGCCCATTGACAGACCGCTCAATGCGCGGGCATGCTTGTCCTTGATGCAACTGTAGTGTGACTCCACAAACGGGATGATGTTGTCAATCAGATCCCTTTCTATCATGGGGAATGCCAACTCAGTGTGCTGCGGGTGGCTGCGGGTAACCATCTGGTCATTGGGGAATACCACAATCATCTCCTTGGCCTTGCCCTCGGCAATCACATTGTCCAGTATCCAATTGGCGCGTCCGTGCATGATCCAGGTCTCCGTGAGGTCACCTGAACCGCCCATGAGATAGAGTACGGGGTACTTTTTCTTGGGGTTGTAGTTTGCCGGGGTATATACAATCAAGTCACGCAAACCGTTGGTCACATTTGAATAGTAGTAATGTGTGGTCCATGAACCGTGCGGTACATCGGGCTTGGGATCATACCATGCGGGTTCGTCACCATGCACAAAGAGCATGCTGAATGACGGCATTGCTGCGTGACCCGTGAACTGGTTGTTGGCATCAATGTTCTGTACTCCGTCAATGATGATGTAGTAGAGATAGATTTCAGGAGCCAGAGGGCCGATAGTAAGTTCCCAGACTCCGTTTGCACCCTTGGTAAAGTTGGGGCGCTGGCGGTTGTTACCCACAAACATTGAACCGGTCAACTGAACGGTCTGAGCATTTGGAGCCTTGACGCGGAACGTAACGGTATGGTCATCATGTACCTCAGGTGAAAGCACCTGGGCGTTATAAGGAAGTATGCCCTCAGGCTCGGTGCGCTGAGGGTCATACTGTATGTTCACTCTTGACTGCTGTGCCATAAGGGGCAGAGCGGCCAGCAACAATGTTGAAAGGAACAGTGAACGTTTCATTACTTGAACAGTTCTTTAACGGTCAGTTCAAGATAGTCACGGCAGTTCATCCAGGTGTGGCCACCTTCAGGTTTGTAGAAGGTGTGCTTGAGACCGTTGTCGGTCAGATACTGGTCAAGAGCCTCGGATATTGTAATCAGTCCATCCTCCTTACCTGTACCGATGAACATGAACTTGAGCTGTTTCTTGAGTTTCTTGACGGGCTTGTATGTTCCGTTCTTGAAGTTGGTAAGATGCTCCTCTTTGTCCTGCATTCCGATAGCGGGAGCAAAGGCTGCCACATAGTGGAACTTGTCAGGATTGCCGAATCCTGCGGCAAGAGTCTGACGGCCACCCAGTGAGAATCCGGCGATGGCGCGGTTGTTGGCATCCTTAAGAACGTTGTAGTTCTTTTCAATGAACGGGATTACCTCCTCAATGAACTCCTTGGTGGTGAGTTTTGTGTCCATAGGATCATAAGCCTCGGCCTTGCCCTGGGCAATCATCTCGGGATATGGGTTTGCATAAGGCATAACAACGATCATGCGCTTGGCCTCACCCTTGGCAATCATGTTGTCAAGGATGTTGTTCATCTGACCAACCTTGAACCAGGTCTCGTAGGTATCGGTCATACCGTGGATCAGATAGAGAACGGGCAGTTTTTCAGTGCCGTTGGGATCATATCCTGCCGGAGTATATACGCACATGGGGCGCTCAACACCGCAAGCCTTTGAGAAATAGTAACGGTATGCAACCTTGCCGTGGGGTACATCCTGAATGTCCTGTACCGAGGGTTCGGCACCGCGTACGTCAACAAGGCTGTTCTTGAAGTTTTCATTGGGGAACAGGTGCATGTTGTTGGGATCGGCGGTCTGTGTACCGTCAATGATGAATGAGTAGGGGTAAATATCCGGTGCGGGAGGAGTGACAGTTATGCTCCATACGCCGCGGTCATCCTTCTCCATGGGCTTACGACCGCACATCTGGCAGTCAAGTTCAACTTTCTGGGCATCGGCGGCCTGGCAACGGAATGTTACGCTGCCGTCAGCATTGTACTCGGGTGACTTTACACCTGCTGGGAAGAGGCTTGTCATGAGTGATCCTGTAAGACGTGAGGGTTCTGCGCCACCCAACTTCTCCAGACGTACCTTTTCAGCCTCGTCAAGGCTCATGCTCTCGGCTACGGCCTGGTCAATTACAGCCTGATCCTGGAAGAGCAGCGGGAATGACTTCTCCAGCCAGTAGCGGGCGTTCATCCAGGTGTGACCGTACTTGTCATGAGTGAATACCTTTACGTTCTTGATGTTGTGACGGTCAAGCATCTGCATCAGGTCCTTTGAGTTTCCGTACAGGAAATCATCGGTGCCGATGCCCAGCCAGAACAGATGAACTTTCTTGTTAAAGGCCTCTGAATCCTCAAACTGGCTGTCGCGGACCTGTGTGAATGAACTGTAAGAGCACAGGTATGAGAACTTGTCCAGGTTGGCAAGTCCGATGGCCATACCCTGGTTGCCGCCGCGTGAGAAACCGCCTATGCCGCGATGGTCGGCATCGTTGATGGTGCGGTAGTTGCTCTCTACGAAAGGCATCAGTACATCGGTGAAATCGGCATTGAAGTTGTAGCCTCCGCCCATTCCGCCGAAACCACCCATGCCGCCCATTCCGCCGCGGCCGCCCTGCTGCTGGGGCTGACGCTCGGTCTTGAGCAGTGTGGCGTTACCGTAGGGGAGTACCAGGATCATCTCCTTGGCCTTGCCCTGGGCAATCAGGTTGTCAAGGATAAGGTTCATCTTACCTACCTTGAAGTAAACTTCCTCGGTATCGGTAGTACCGCTGATGAGGTACATTACCGGGTATTTCTTGTCCTTGTTCTTGGGGTCGTCATAGAACGGCGGGGTGTAAACTATTACCGGGATGAACATGTTCAGGCCGGGTGACCAGTAGTTCAGGTAGTCCACGCTGCCGTGGGGAACATCCTTGAGGGCGCTCAACTTGTCGGCACGCATGTCAAGAAGGCTGTTCTTGAAGGTCTCGTTGGGGAACCACTCGGCGCACTGGGGATCCATTACGCTGATGCCGTCAACCTCAAAGTGATAGGGGTAGATATCGGGTTCTGCAGGACCGATTGTTGCAGTCCAGACTCCGTTTGCTCCTTTGGTCATCTCCACGTTCTCACTGAACTGGGTCCAGACCTTGACGGACTTGGCGTTATTGTTACGATAGTTGAAAGTCACTGTGTTATCAGGATTGATAACGGTTGACGGGGCCTGCTGCCACCATCCGCCCGGCTGAGCCTGAACAGCTGATGTCAGGGCTAAAGCCAGCAGGAGAGTAAGATTCTTGATGATTCTCATAATGTTATTAGTTGTGTTAAGTTATTTTCGGGGCATGAAGATACCCATTATTCTTAGAATAATGATTGATTATGTCACAAATTATGTACTTTTGTTTAATTTTGCTCTGCCACGGACAACCTGAAACAGGCCGTGGTTGCAATAGCCGGACTATTATAAAACAACAATATGGAAGTTATTGATTTCAACAAACAGAACAGCATTCTGAACCAGTTCATCGCTGAGATACGTGATGTGAATATTCAGAAAGACCAACTGCGTTTTCGCCGTAACCTGGAGCGTATAGGTGAAATTATGGCTCTTGAGGTGAGTAAAAAACTCAATTATGTGACCAAAGAGGTTACTACCCCGTTGGGAACCACCACTATCAATGTTCCTGAAGAGGATGTCGTGCTCGGAACAGTGTTCCGTGCCGGTCTGCCCTTGCATCAGGGTTTCCACAACTACTTTGACCATTGTGAGAACGCCTTTGTATCGGCATACCGCAAATACCTGGATGAGGTAAACTTTGATGTTCACATTGAGTATATGGCGTCACCCAAGTTGGACGGCAAGACCCTTATCCTGGTTGATCCGATGCTGGCTACCGGCAACAGTATGTATCTGGCATACCGCGCCCTTTTGCTCAAGGGAACTCCCGCCAAGGTACACCTGTGTTCAGTGATTGCAGCGCAGGCTGGCGTTGATTACGTTTGCAAGATGTTCCCGCAGGATACCACCACTCTCTGGTGCGCAGCCGTTGATCCGGAACTGAACAGTCATGCTTACATCATTCCGGGTCTTGGTGATGCCGGCGACCTGTGTTTTGGCGAGAAGTAAAAAAACGATATTATCCAACAATTATTAACCGAATATTTATGAGAAAAACCTTATTGACAGTCATTGCCGCATCATGTGTGGCAGTGGTTAGTGCACAACCTAAACTCAGTTCCGACAACATTGACGAGATACTCAAGGCTATGACCCTTGAGGAGAAAGCAACCCTTATAGCCGGTTCCGGATGGGGCAGTATGAATGCCGGTTCCATGACCGCCTCAAATGAGACCCTTGTACCCGGTGCAGCGGGAACCACACAGGCCATTCCGCGTTTGGGTATTCCCCAGACCGTTCTGGCTGATGGTCCGGCCGGACTCCGTATTGAACCTGTCCGTCGTGGCGACAGCCAGACCTATTACTGCACAGGTTATCCGGTAGGTACCGTTCTGGCCTGCACCTGGAACACCGAACTGGTGGAACAACTGCTTGCCACAATGGGTGAAGAGGTTCGCGAGTACGGAGTTGACGTATTGCTTGCTCCGGGCATGAACCTGCACCGCAACCCCTTGTGCGGACGTAACTTTGAATATTTCTCAGAGGATCCGCTTTTGAGCGGCAAGATATCGGCCGCATATGTAAAGGGTATTCAGAGCCAGGATGTAGGTGTATCGGTAAAGCATTTTGCAGGCAACAATCAGGAGATAAACCGTAATGAGAATGATGCTCGCATCAATCCGCGCGCGTTGAGAGAACTCTATCTAAAGAACTTTGAGATTACCGTGCGTGAGGCCAAGCCTTGGACTATCATGTCATCATACAACAAGATAAACGGTTCATATACCCAGCAGAGCCATGACCTGCTCACAGGAATACTGCGTGACGAGTGGGGCTACAAAGGTATCGTAATGACTGACTGGGGCAACAAGGCAGGCACGGTAAATGCCGTAAAGGCAGGAAATGACCTTATGGAGCCGGGTGACCGTTCTGAGTCAAACCGTGTCATTGAGGCTGTGAACAACGGAACTCTTGACCAGGCTGACCTGGACCGCAACGTACGCCGTCTGCTTGAGTACATTGTTAAGACCCCGCGTTTCAAGGGTTACAAATACTCCAACAAGCCTGATCTTGAAGGTCACGCCAAACTGGTACGTGAGGCTGCTGCCGAGGGTATGGTGCTGTTAAAGAACAACGGCAACCTGCCGATGCAGGCTCAAGGTAATATTGCCCTGTTCGGTCTCAATGCCTACAAGTCAATTGCCGGCGGAACAGGTTCAGGAAACGTGAACAAGGCTTATATACGCAATATAAGTGAAGGCCTTGAGGGTGCAGGATTTACCCTTGATGCCCGTCTGGCCGATTACTATGCCAAATATCGTGACTATGCCACAAGCCTGAACGCTCTTGGAGCAGGTCAGTCACGCAATGTACTGCTTGGCGAGGCTGTCCTGCCCGAAGTTGCCATCAGTACCGCTGCCGTACAGGCTACCGTTCAGCGCAATACTGCCGCTGTCATTGTTATAGGCCGTAATGCCGGTGAAGGTGATGACCGTAGAATGGAGAATGACTTTGACCTGACCGATGCCGAACGCTCACTCATACGTGATGTCTGCAATGCATATCATGCTGCAGGCAAGAAGGTGACCGTAGTGCTCAACATCGGTGGAGTAATTGAAACCGCATCCTGGAAATCAATGCCCGATGCTATTCTGTTGGCCTGGACGCCCGGACAAGAGGTGGGTAACTCTGTAGCGGATATCCTTACCGGCAAGTCCAATCCTTCAGGCAAACTCTCTATGACATTCCCGCTCTCATATCTTGATATTCCTTCATCACAGAATTTCCCCTACACAGGTCAGCAGGCCCGTCAACAGCAGGGAGGTTTTGGAGGATTCGGCGGTGGCGGTCGTGGCATGCAGCAGAATACAGGCACACGTAACATTGACTATACCAACTATGCCGAGGGCATCTGGGTAGGTTACCGCTATTTCAATACAGCCGGTGTAGAGGTTTCATATCCGTTCGGCTATGGACTGAGTTACACCACATTTGAATACAGCAAGCCCTCTGTAAAGGCTCAAGACGGTGGTTTTACCGCTACCATCACAGTAAAGAACACCGGTAAGGTGGCAGGAAAAGAGACTGTTGAGGTCTATGTATCGGCTCCCGCAGGCGGACTGGTAAAGCCCAGTGAGGAACTCAAGGCATTCGGCAAGACACGTCTGTTGCAGCCGGGTGAGAGCCAGACCCTGACCCTCAAGGCCGATGCCTACACGCTGGCCAGTTTCAATGAGGAGAAATCAGAGTGGCAGACCGCTGCCGGCAAATATACCGTCAAGTTCGCTGCCAGCGCTACCGATGTTCGTGCCACAGCCACATTCAACGGCAAGGCCCGCACCTGGAAAGCCGGGCAACTGATGCTGCTTGACCAACCCGTGCAGGAGATTGCGTGTCCGCAGTAGGGACGGTTCCTTCCGTGGACAGTGCTATTTTGCAAGTTGGGAGAGCCACTGCTTGAGGTCACTCATCCATTGCTCGCGGTAAACAAAATTTTCATTGGCGCACCAGCCGTGACCGCCTGTGGGATAGACGTGGAGTGCTGAACGCACGCGGTTGGACTGAAGTGCGTTGTAATACTCGATGCTGTTCTTTACGGGTACCAGGTTGTCATCAGAATTGGCCATTATGAATGCAGGTGGGGTTTCACGCGTCACCTGCTTTTCATTTGAATAGAGGTCGATGAGTTCCTGTGACGCATTCCTGCCCAGAAGGTTGTTGTGTGAGCCCATGTGGGTGAATGACTTGTCCATGGTTATTACCGGATAGAACAGTATCTGGAAATCAGGACGCTGCTCGGGTGTGCTGTAGTGGGTAGCGGCAGTGGCAGCCAGATGGCCACCTGCTGAGCATCCCTGTACTCCTATCTTCTTGATTCCGAATTTATCGGCATCGGCCTTGAGCAGACGCATGGCCTCATGGACATCATCGAGCGGAACCTCAGTGTGGCCGTTGGGCAGACGGTACTTGAGTACAGCCAGTGTAATGCCCTGATCCATATACCACTGGGCCATATTGTTGCCCTCAGATCCGTTCCATACATCGGTATATCCGCCGCCGGGGCAGGCTAATACAGCCAGACCGTTGGGGTTGGGTGCAGCCCAGATGGTCAGTGTGGGCTGTGTCACGTTTGATACATGCATATCCATAACCCGCTCAGGACCGGTGAGACCGTTATCCGTAGGTGCCCCGTTTGGCCAGAGATTGATTACTGCAGTAGGTTCCGGGATTTGGGGAGCACTAGTGGTCTGTGCCGGCTGGATGTAGCGTGCCATCCAGACCTCCATATTACCATTGCCGCGGTGAGCCCATGCGTAATAAGGAATCAGGCGCAGGCTGACTTTCTTGGATTTGTTTGCATTGCCGGCATAATTGTCATACGCGGTGGTAACAAGTGCATTCATCGGGTAATCGCGTCCCTCAACGGTGAGTTTGGTGGGCACGACCTGGAATGATGCATCGGCGGGAAGTGCAGTGCTCAGGACATTGAAGTCATTGTCAGCCCATTCTGCACAATATACCAGCGGTCCGCGCTCAACGGCAATCTTGCCGCGATCCTCAACCACCTGACGGTGAGCCATTACAATGCGGGGCTCCATATCGAAATGGATGGTTACCTTATCTCCTTTTTTCCACTTGCGGTCTATGCCGAAATATCCATTCTCAAGTGTGGCCGATACCTCTTGGCCGTTTACCTGCACGGTATATCCAAGTTTCTTGCCATCGGCATATCGATACAAATCAGTGGGCACCACTTCATTACGTACCCATCCGGGGATACGGATATTGAGGCAGAACTGCCCTGGAGTCTTGTCAATGGTTATGTTGATGTCGCCGTTCCAGGGGTAGCCCGTAGCCTGGGTGAGTTGCAGGTTCTTGCCGGCAACCTTGGTAGTCAGAGTGTTTGACATAAAGAGGTTTACATAGACCTTGCCGTCCTTTACGGCATATACGTAACCCGGTACTGACGGGATGAATCGGCAGATATTGCTTGGACAGCAGGCGCAGCCGAACCAGGCCTGACGCTGATGCTGTCCGTGGCTTTCAAGCGGATTGGGGTAGAAGAATCCGCCGCCGTCAAGGCTTACACCGCTTATCACACCGTTGTAGAGTGCACGTTCCAGCACATCCATATACTTGGCATCACCGTGCAGCAGGAACAGACGGTAGTTGGTATATACGTTTGCAATGGCAGCGCATGTCTCGCAGTAGCCGTTCATATTGGGCAGGTCATAGTTCTCAGTAAAGCCCTCACTGCCGCCTGTGGAGCCGATGCCTCCGGTCAGGTACATCTTTTTGCCCACCATATTCTCCCAGATGCGGTCTATGGCAGTCACGTATGACTGGTCACCGGTCAGTGCGGCAACATCGGCCATACCGGAATACATATAGCCGGCACGAACGGCGTGACCTACGGCCTCATCCTGTTCAATGACGGGCTTGTAAGACTGGTCATATTTGTCCTTGCGGGCGGTCTTTCCCTTGTTGTCAAGGAACAGCTTGGCCTCATCAAGGTATTTCTTGTCGCCGGTTACCAGATATAGTTTGGCAAGTGCCATCTCGGCAATCTGATGTCCGGGCACTACAACCTTCTGGTCTGGGCCGTAACCAATCTCACGACATACGCAGTCAGCGTACTTTATGGCTATATCAAGGAACTTACGGCTGCCTGTAGCCTGATAATGGGCTATTGCGCCCTCAACCATGTGACCAAGGTTGTAGAGTTCATGGCTGCCGCTCTCCTCGGCGCTCCAGCGGGTGGGGCCAGACCAGTCATGCGGATGGGCGGGGTTCATGGTGCGGGCGGTATAGAGGTAACCGTCCGGTTCCTGTGCTGCAGCCACTATATCGAGCACACTGTCTATGTATGCCTCAAGTTTCTTGTCAGGGTATGTCTGGAGCAGATAACTTGCACCTTCAATTGTCTTATATACATCAGTGTCATCAAACGGGAACTGCGTAGGCCGATAATTACTGCTGTTGTCTCCACGGGCAGTCTCAGCCATCTTGGCGGCTGCATGCTCAAAGTTGGTGTAGCGGTCTGTCTCCTCACATTTGCTGAATGCCAAAGGAATGGTCACCTCTCGGCTCTGACGGATGCGGTCACCCCAGAATGTTTCAGGTGCAACCTTTACCGATGTGAAAGGCACATTGCTTATAGGATAACTGGGTTTGTCAGCTTTCTTTGCTGAAATCAGGCCGAGCACTAATGCTATGGCGGCCAGCGGAAGCGTTCTTTTGAAGATAGTTTTCATATTCATTTAGTGGTCATTGTTGCAAACTTACGCAAAAAAGCACTATCTTCGCGGCCGGATTCAATTTATTTGAATTGCCTCTGTAGTTCAATGGATAGAACGGAAGTTTCCTAAACTTTAAATCCGAGTTCGATTCTCGGCGGGGGTACAACAAAGGCGGTCAAACGACCGCCTTTGTTGTGCAAAAGGGGACAGTCCCCAATTGCACTTTTTTTACTTTGCAGCCTCAGCCATCATGGCCTCCAGCTCTTCCCTGTTTATTTTGCCGTCGAATGCGATGAAGGAGACCTCTTTTTCTTCCTTGGCAATCATCACAAAGGATTTTACGGTTTTTTCGTCGCCAGCGGTGTACATGCGCATCACCTCGCCGTCCTCCTTGGCTTCCATGAGGAGCTCGAAATCACCTTTATCGATGAACTTCTTCACATCACCGGCCAGCTGCTCTGCGATGTCGGGATTCTCGGAACTGATTATGTAGAAGCCGGACATGGACTTGATGATGGAGGAGATGTTCACGTCGTAATCCTCCATCTGGATGTCCGGAATCTTACCTATCAGCCGGAACATTGCGGGAGAGATGTAAACGGCGGCCACATCCTCTTGGTCTGAATACTTGTTGTAAATGTCACGCCCGCTTTGGGCAAATGCTGTCACACTGAGTGCGGCAAGCACCATGATTGTGAATATCTTTTTCATTTCCAGTAATTTACTTTATTGATTATTGCTTCTGATTCCGCTACTTTATCCGCGGCTGTGTTTACATTTTGGGAAACCTTCAGCAATGCCTGCTCCACTGCCGCGTAGGCAAGATAGGGGTCGTCGAACGTGTCCTTGGGCTGATAGAGGCGATTCATTCCGAACCACCCCAGGGCGATTGCTGCGACGGCTGCGGCGGTTATGCTGCTCCACATTCTTACACTCCTGTGCTGAGGGAGACTCACGTTCAGGTCCTCAGGCACGGGGATGCTCTCATCTTCCCCGATCCTCTTAAGTTCTTCCACCGACAATTCGGTTATTTCCTGAATGCTTTTCATAAGAGTTGTTTGAGTTTTTTTCTGGCCAGGCTTACTTGGACCCTGATATTGAGGCCGCTCAGGCCGGTTTCTTGTTCTATTTCTTCGTATGAAAGCCCGCGTATGAAGCGAAGTTTTATAAGTCTCTGCTGTCCGGGCGGGAGTTGTTCAATCGCTTTTGCCAATGTCTGCAGATCTTCCTTCAGGTCCAACTCCCTGTCCGGCGGGTCGTTCACCGCCATGTTTTCAAGAAGTGCTTCCGAAGGCCTCCGGCGTCGGATGTAATCTATGCAGAGGTTTTTCAGCATCAGCGCTCCGTAGGACGATGGTTCCCTGACAATCTCCAGATTCTCCTTCAGGTTCCACAGCTTGAGATAGAG
>JAFZKA010000030.1 GCA_017551925.1 Bacteroidaceae bacterium
ATACTTTCCATGTTGACATGTGCAATTGGGGACAGTCCCCGTTTGCACGTGTTTAATTTTGCTATTATCGCTTACTTTTGTACGTGCAAAAGGGGACTGTCCCCAATTGCATCCCCAATTGCACATGTCCAGCAACGGCGGCGCCGATGCGTGTAGTGCTCAAAATGTTTCCAGATGTTCTGAACGTTGGCGTTGTCCTCAAGCATGGGGCCGGTCTGGCAGTCAATGCCGCCGTGTGACTGGATGGCTATGATGCCTTCACGCAGAATGATGCACTCAACACCTTTCTTCTGGTCTTCAGGCCTAACGCCTATCATGTAAAAGTCTATATGACGGTGGTCGTTAAGGTCACTCAATACCTTGAGTGCAGAAATAAGCCCAAGTTTGCCCTTGCTGGCACGGATGCCGCGGCTTATTGACGGTGCTATGAATCCGAATCCTACAAGTTCACCCTGCTGGTTCTGAACCATAAGCGAGTATTCAGGGCGGCCTACCAGTGCTATCAGGTGCTCCATGTTGTCAATCTGCTTGTCTGAGAGAGGTACCACGCCATGCAGTTTGGCAAAGGCTATGTTGATAATCTCCATGGCCTTGCGGATATAGGGGCGCACCTCTTTCATGTTGCGGAATTTCTTGATGGAGTAACCGTAGCGTTTCTCTGATATGGCTGCTATCTGGTCCATCTTTTCAGGCACACGGTCAGGAACTATGACCTTGGTCTCTGTCCAGTCCCATTTCTTGGTAAGGCCCAGACGTTTCATGTGCTCAATGTAGTAGGGGTAGTTGTACAGTGTGATATACATGTCCAACTGGTCAAATCCGTCAACCAGCATACCCTGCTTGTCAAGATTTGAAAATCCCAGGGGACCTACCAACTCTGTCATTCCCAACTGGCGGGCCCAGGCCACAACTGTGTCAAACAGCGCCTTTGAAACTTCAAAGTCATCAATAAAGTCAAAACGGGTAAAGCGCAGTTGCTTTACGTTATCTTTCTCATTTGCGGCACGGTTAAGTATGGCGCCGATGCGTCCCACAATCTTGCCGTCACGCAGAGCCACCCACAGACGGCTGTCAGCATAACTGTAGGCTCCGTTCTTTTGTGGATTGAAGGTGTCCATCTCATCATTTATGAGCACGGGCACGTACATGTCACAATCCCTGTAAAGGTCTATTGGGAACCTGAACAGTTTTTTCTTATCCTTTTCTGTAAGGACCTCTTTTATTTCAATCATTGTTAATTTACCAGCAAAAACCTATACCGAACAGGTTCTTGGGACTGCCAAAATTATCAGAAAGGGGTGTTTCCTTGTTGAGTACATAGCGGTACTGAAAGCGGTAACTGAGAATGATACGCCATGAACGCACAGCAAGTCCGATTTCAGGGGCAAGGGCATGCATTATGTGGTAATTTTCAGTGTACTGTTCGTCTTTGCTTGTAGTATCAGGAATTTTTGTGTTGTATCCGCAGACGGCATAACTTATAGGTGTAAACAGAGCCCATACTTTAGGTATGTACTGGTTCCTGTTGCTTGTGTAAAGTCTGAATGTCCAGCCTGCACTTGTCATAGCCTGATACATGGGCTTTTCAGGAACAATCTCAGTTGTTAAAGGATCAATGCTCTGTGATATCAGGTCAATGCATCCTTTTTCAAATCCGAATGAGAAATAACCGCCTGATTTGTCGGGCTTGAAACCGGCAAACATAATGCCGATGTTGCAATCGGGCTCAAAGATGTATGATACTGAACGGGTGTGGTTGTCAGCCTTGTATCTTTTGAGTTTGATGGTTGCAAGATTAATGCCGGCCAATGATGACTGCGGATTGTTCTGGGCAATGGCATGCTCATACAGTTCACGTGCCTCATCATAACGCTTGGAGTCAAAATAGGCCTGAGCCACTTCAATGTCGTGCTTGCTTACCCTTTGATAGTTTTCATTAGCCTGAGTATATAACTCTTTGATTAACGAGCATTCTGGATTCTCTGACATCATTTTCAGATACAAGGCTCTGGCTTCATAATAGTTCTTGCTGTCAACATATTGCTGCGCCTGTTTCATCTGAGCCTTGAGAGTGTCACACTTGGCTATATATTCATCAAGGTGATTGTCTGTTTCATCATATTCAGGGCACTGCTTGGCAATGTTGAACCTGTCAATGGCCTCATCATACATTCCGTAGATGAACAGGGCGACACCCTCTTCGGTCGCAGTATAGAACAGGCTGCGTAATTTTGAATAGGGGTCAGTCACAAGGTACTCCAGTTTCTCTTTGTCGCTCAGATTCAGCGGAATATAGTATTTCTGGAATCCCTCGGCCACAATGGTCAATTGACGTCCTTTGAATGATGTACCCTCCTCTTTTGTCTTGAACACTATGCTATAGACTTTCTCAGGTCCCTCTGTGGTGATGGTCAGATCCAGTTTTGTGTCATAGTTCGATGACAGGACAAGGTCAAACGGTTCCTGACAGCGAAGCACCACCTGGGCCTCATGGCGGTCACCGCACGGATATACGCTCAGTTCAGGAGTAATGTCTGTAACTCTCAGCGTCTTTAACTGACTTTGGCCCGATGCCTGTGTCATTATTGCCAGAACAAAGGCGGTCAGTATGTATTTAACGGATTTCATATTGATAACGGTTATAAAAATCAGATGTTGAACATATCAAGAGAGAACACCTCATCACGCGGCAGAGGCTTGCCGTTGTATTTGTCAGGCTGCCATGTGCGTACCTGGATGCTCGGATTAAGTTCATCCTCAAAGTTGATCATCAGGAACAGATAGCCTACGTCAGAATAGTTTGATGAGTTCCAGTGCTGTTTAAGGGTGACACCGAAAATGTCATCACGCTTGGGATGACGCATTACCTCAATGTCATCAAATATCAGGTTTATGTAACTGTTGTTCTTGAAACATTTCTTGAGGTTGTTGATATACTCCTCTTTGGTTGATTTCTGGTACTGGATCTGCTCGTTGTTAAGTGACTGGGCGGTCAGATCCTGTTTTTTCTTGTCAATCTTGACAACCTTACCGGTAATGATAAGCGCATTGTCACTGAACACATTGTTTATGTAGTCAATGTCCTTGCGGTTGTATGCCGTGCGGAAATTCTCCACAAAATCAATGATGGCCTGACGGCGGTGGAAATCCTTGACGCTTATCTGGGCGTTGATGACATCAAGATAGCGGTGTTCCTCAAGGGCTATCATGATGTTGTCTATCTGCCCGTTCTCATTGAAGCAGATTACAAGTTCCTGCTCGCAGTTGTCATCATCGGCAGCCAGGACCGTAATGGGTATGTTGCGGACCTGAATGATTCCGTTCTGCATTGAAATGCCTTTTTCTGTAACCTGCGATACAGGGCACATCATGGCGCTTGATGCCCACATCTCATCCAGGCATTTGCGCCCGTCTTTGGTGAACAGCAGTTCGTTTTCCTTTTCAAACTTGATCTTGGACTTACCGGCAATTACGGTGGCGTTAAGTGTGGATAGCAATACAGATGCGCTGTTTTCAACGCTGGCCTTAAGGGCCGGGTCAGAGATACCGTCCTGAACGGTAAAGCGTACAACATCCAGTTGTGCGTTAGCAAATACTGCAAAGAATGCAAGTGTTGCCGAGAGTAATAATTTCTGTATTCTCATAATCTTTTCCGTTATTTTTCCTGAAAGAGGTTCTTTATGTTATGTTGCGGGATGAACGTTGACAGATCTGCCTTTAAGGTAACCGGCTTTTGCGACACCAGATCCTGGGGCAGGAAACTTACCGAAAGGATATGAAGGTAGTTGTAAACCGGATGATACATGGCAAGCAGGCATTGGCATTTTTCACCGTTACGGCCCAGGGAGCCTGAGTACAGTTTGAAACCCTGCTTTTGCATATATCCCAGGAAATTGGTCATGGGAATCTTGATACCCTTAAGGTCTTTGTTATATGTATGGAGACGTATGTCAAGTACACGCCCCTCAAGTTTGCTCTCGTTTACCGCGCCCATCAGAAGGTTGCGCATGGATTCCTCGGGGTAATTCTCATCAAACAGGACAGACCTGTTTTTGGTAAAGAATATGTCATTCTTGAGAGAATCAATCATATAGCACTCTCCTCCGGTGGCAAGCAGCCCGTTGCCTGTTGCAGAGAGGTTGGTTGCAGACGGAGGTGTGCAGGTGTATTTCTCTTTTGTCGCTGCCAACTCGGTAATCATCAGTTCCTCATGTTCTTTCTTGTCATACTGGAACAGCAGGTCTCTGCTTGCCGGTATGTAGATATGAAGCGTCTCTCCGTTGGCGTTGCGCATGAACACGTCTATCTCATTTCCGCCTGTGGTGATTGTCAGTGAATTCATGGAGTTGATCAGGTCAACAGCCTGACTGAGTTTCTTGAAACTGCCGCTGCCTAAAGGATATCCGCCAAGAACAATGCGTACTCCGTACTCCTTGAGCAGACTTGACTGTCCCTGGATGGTCTTGCGTAAAAGCAGTTCGGCCCAAAGGCGTTCAACGAAACTGATTATTACCGGATCATATGCTTTCCTTATGGGTTCTGAGAACAGCCTCACTCCAAGTTGGATTATGGCGCCGTTCCTGGATTCCGTGTAGAACATGGCGGTGTTGCTCAGTTCGGAGCATGAGAACTGGCCTGACAGCGGAATCTCCTTATATGGCATACTCTCCACCATACGTTTTATGCGTTCAGGAGAGTTGCCGGCTGCCTGGCCGTATGCAAATACAGACAGGCAGGTAAACAATGTAACAACTGATATGTATCTTGATAATCTCATCTGTTCTGATCAAATATTCGGAAAACCGTAAAGTGCAAGTACGTCGCGCCATACGTTGTTCTTCAAATAGAAATAGTCACGTCTCACCTTAAGCGCCATATCCACATCATGCTTGACGCCGATGCCCCAGAAATAGGCCGTGCTGAGTTCATCGATAGCCTCAAGTGAACCTGCGTCAATTGCCTTGAACAGGTGATGTATGTATTGGTTGTAGTCCGATGACACTCCTATGCCGCTCTTGTAGGCAAGCGCCAACTGCCAGTAGGCATCGGCATAACCCAACTCTGCCGATTTGCTGAAACAGTTGAATGATTCCTGCGGATTGCGTGTCTTGACAACACCCTCCTTATATGCCTTGCCAAGGCAATAGAGAGAGTAGGGGTCATTTTTTGATGCACCCTTTTCATATTCAGTGGCAATCTCCTCGGGGTCAGAGTTTCCGCTTGCCAGTATATCGCCGTTCAGCCCGTAAACATACGGATTGCCTGACATGAGGAGTTCACTCATGCTCTTGTCTGACAACTCGCGGAAACGTTTGCGCTGTATTCGCATGGGGTAGTGTTTCTCGTCAATTGACAGATTGTAATATACGGGTATAAGCCAGGCACTGGCTCTGATGCATCCGTTATCGGCAAGTTTCTGCATCTGGACAATGGCTTTTGAGATACGGTCGGTATCATCGGCTTTCTTTCCCATGCCGGCTCCGTAGAAACTCATGTAAGCGAGCGGGAACAGTTTGTTCACGTCAGTCTGGGTCTCATTCTCAAGTTTTGCATACATGGCGCGATACAGGGCGTTCTCCTGTATGTTGCTGCTGTATGCGTATGGCTGATATGTTTCAGGCACTCTGAACATGTGGAAAGTCTTTTCCTCAATCACCATGTCACGACTGCCGTCGGCGTTGGTATGCCTCTCGCTTACTATGTAACTGCACGCCAGAACGTTTTCTGTGACACTCTTGAGTGAGAAATTGATTGTGGTCTGGTATTTTTCGTTTGATGACTTTCTGCTTGCATAGTTCAGCAGTGTGCTGCCGATGCGGCTGGCAAGTGCCCCGAACGGGATGAACAGCGACAGGCCGTCCATGACGTCACGTCCGATGGAGACCACATTGGGCTTGTCTTTCTTTTTGAGCATGAACGTAAAGTCATAACTCTCTTCAGAATAATCGCCTCTTGTGGCGCTTCCTTTAAGTTCAGTCGCATCAAAGTCTGCACCGTCACTTGACCAGATGCTCTTGACGGCATTCCATGATGTCTTGAATACGCCGTTTCTCTTTTCAAGGAATATTCCGGACTCGCTGTTGATTATGGCCGAAAGGTTGCTGCCTATCTGATCAATGTCCAGAATAATGAAATCACGGCCGGTTTCAGGATCATATATTGATGACGCCCATTTACCTATCAGGTCATCCTTTGAATCAAACTTGCGCTTGGGCGATACGCTTGCGTTATAAACGGCATCGCGGGCCAGACCAAGTTCGTCAACAACGGTGGGATGCGCGCTGAAAAGGAACGGGGTGTCGCAATCAGGTCTGGACTCGACATGAGTGGCCTGCTCAATAATCTTGTCGGCTTCCTGTTTTACCTCCTCAGGAATCTCGGGTTCCGGTTCGGGCTCTGGTTCAGGTTCCGGCTCTTTTACCTGGACAGTGACAGCCGGTGTGCTTTTGCTGAAATCAATGCCGCTTATGTCAAACAGTGAGACCTCCTGACCCCCTTGCGGTTCGGGTGCGGCTTCGGCGTCATTGAAATCACTGCTGCTCTCAATTATCTCCGGTTCAGGTTCCGGCTCCTTGGTCTTGGCCGATGCCACGAGCGCGGATATGTCAAACAGTGACGTTGCCGATGTGGTTATGGACGGTGACTCGGGTTGTGGTTCATTGGCGGTGGTTTCTGCAATAAGTTTCTCAAAAGCCTCCTGTTCCTGCTCCTCGAATGACTTGGCTCCAAGTTTGTCCTCAAGTTCTTTCATCCTGGCGCTCTGCTGGGCAACCTTTTTGTCATCCATCTCAAGGCTGGCGTATGTGCGGTACATTACAAGGGCAAGTTCATTCTCACCGCCGTCATAATATATCTCGGCCATTCTCAGATAAGTGTCCGGCAATTTGGGATAAACCGCGGTTATCTCTTCACACATGGCAATGGCCTCAGCATCCTTGCCGCTGTTGTGCAGTTGGGTTATCTGGTAGTATTTCCGGAGCAACTGTCCGCGGGTCATCTGTGCATTTAGACCTGCGGGGGCAATCAGCAGCAGGAAAATGATTATTCCGGGCAATCTTTTCATTTCAGTCTTATTTCAGTTTGGACCATACAATTCCGCGCTTGTCATAACTGAACGGCTTGAATTTGTCAGCGAATTCACGTGTCACCTGGCGTGACATCTCTTTAGCCGATGAGTGCAGCACCTGGTCCTTATTTCTTGTGGCAGGAACCAGATACTGGAAACCGTCAATTGTATAGCGGAAAAGTTCCTCGTCAGTTGATGTGGGCTTGACCGTGATTTCAAGTGAAGAGGAGTATTTGCTTATGGGCCACTTTTCAGCAGATACTGATTCCTGGTCCATTCTTGTTGACAGTTTTGTGCTCATTATAAGGTCAGCCTTGCTCTTGTCCGTCACGATTGACAGGTCACGGCGTGAAGCGATAATCTCTCTCACAGCCTTATCAGTGGCTGAATCTGAAGGGTTGACTTCAATGTAGATATAGTTTGTGGGGTCAAACAGTTTGACTCCTACCTCAGCGCTTCCGAATGTCTCGGCCTTTTCTGTCAACTGCTTGAATACGTAGGTCTCAGGCAGGTCAAACAGACCGTCCTTGTCAAGTGTGAAAGATATGTACTGTATGGGCTCATCGGTGGTCTTGGCTACCTGGAATGATACTATGCCGTTGTCATCGGTAATGAGAGAGCCGTCAATGGTGCCGTCATATTTGACCTGCAGACCGGCTTTCTTGACAGGAACACCGCGCTGATCCAGTTTGATTGTGAACGTGGCAGGAACGCCTTCGCCGGCAACAGCGGGTATAACGTCAATTGACGATGTCAGTTTAAGGTCATCATAAACGTGTATGTAACTGTCGTAGATGCTTGTGAACAGGTCAACAGTCTCAAATTCATGCTTTACGGGATGCTGTGAATAGATGAACGGATGTACCATGTTCAGGGCGTCAGTATAGGCTTTGGCTGCAGTGTAGAGCAGTCCCTCCTCCTGATATGATATGCCGAGTTCCCATATTGTCTGGGCCTGGCGGCAGATGCTGTCCTCAAAGGTCGTAATACGGTCCTGATAATCCTTTTCTGTGATTGTGTAGTAGCACCAGTATTCGTCATCATTTTCCCATTCACCCTGCATTTTGAGGGCGGGGGTGTTCAGGACACGGTCAATGAACACGTCATCAAATGATGTGTTGTATTCACCTTTGAGAATCAGTTGTCCCAACAGTGAGTTCGCATCGACTGAAAGGCGGAGTGAACCCAGAATCTTTTTCAGAGCCTCTTTCTTTCCTGACTCTTTGTAACGGTCATTGAAAAAGAGTTGTGATACGATGATTGATGAAGTCTGTAATGTGGGTACGTTTTCTGAAGTCTCGCCGTCAGGGTTCATGGAACGCTTGGGAACACTGGCTATTCCTACATATGTATTCTTGACGGTGGGTGCTTTTGTAATCCATGCCGGCTGCTTGGCGGTGGTTGTTTTTGCCTGTGCCAGAACAATTTGCGGAGTCATTGAAAACAAAGCAAGTCCCAAAACGGTTATAACAAGAGTTGAACGGTTTTTCTTATTCATTGTAACTTTCACTATAGTGTTAATGATGCAAAAATAATATAAAATGTTATTTTTAATACAATGTGACAAAAAAAATATCCCGTTTGCTGCGGAACGGGATATTATCGGTTTGTCACGTTATGTGAAAGTGCTTGTCAGGCAAAGAATTCAAGCGCCTCGCGGTATCCGTCAAACCCCTTGCCGATGATGGTCTTTGAGGCATACAGGGATACGTATGAATGACGGCGGAACTCCTCACGCTCAGACACGTTGCTTAAGTGGACCTCAACGGTGGGTATGGCTACGGCCTTGAGCGCATCAAGTATTGCCACGCTGGTATGTGTATAGGCTGCGGGGTTTATCACGATTCCGTCAAAAACACCGTATGCCTGCTGTATGCAATCAACTATGGCACCCTCATGGTTGGACTGGAAACACTCAACCTTTAAACCGAGGGTTGACGCACTCTCATTGATGAATGCAATAAGGGCCTTGAAATCGCGGTTACCGTAAATGGCCGGTTCCCTTAAACCCAGCATGTTCAGGTTGGGTCCGTTTATGACAAGAATCTTTTTCATGCCCCAAAGTTAAATAATTTCCTGATATGTACCGAAATACTTGAACTGCTCGCCGCAGTGGTCCAATTCACTTATGAGTGAGGCGAATTTCTTGTCATAGATTGACAGTTCTATGTCAAAGTAGAACATGAACTCAAAGTCGCGGCCCGGTATGGGGCGGCTCTCCAGTTTTACAAGGTTTGCGCCTGTGGCGTTGAACTTGCTCAGCACTGAGAACAGTGTTCCCGGCTTGTGACTCATTACCATCATGATACTGGTGCGGTTGGCGCCCGGGTAGATGCGTGCGTTCTTGGCTATGCAGATAAAGCGGGTGTGGTTGCTGTCAAAGTTCTGTATATCCTCGGCCAGCACCTCCATGTTGTAGAGGTCAATGCAACTCTTTGACGATATTGAGGCCGATGTGCGGTTGGGGTCTTTGGCAACCTTCTGGGCGGCCATGGCGGTGTTGTCAAAAGGAATTATCTCAACATCCTTGAGCGCGGCCAGGAAATGCGAGCACTGGTTGATGGCCTGCGGGTGTGAGTATATGGTCTTGATGTCCTGGAAACGGGTGCCTTTGGCTGCCAGCAACTGGTGGTCTACCCTTACGCGGGTGCTCCTTACAATGTGTACGTTATATCTGACAAGCAGGTCATAAATCTCATTCACAGAACCTGCGGTGGAGTTCTCGATAGGCAGTATTCCGTACTCGCAAAGGCCGTCGGTCACCATGCGGATGACACCCTCAAAAGTATTGTTGAACATTATCTCTGGCACCTCAAACAGTTTCTCGGCGGCAATCTGTGAATAGGCGCCTTCACGTCCCTGGCAGGCAACTACGGCACGCTTGGGGAACGGGGCGGGATCAGCATTGATCAGGCTTGATATGGCTTTGTAGAGTGGGGAGTCTTTCTCCTTGTACATGGCCTCATATGCCTTGCTTATGTCAAACATTGAGCGGTACAGCACGCGCCCGAAATCCTCAAGATCCTCAGGCAACTGTTTTGAGATGCGTGCAAGCACCTCACGCTCACGTGAACTGGCGCTGACCGGTACGTCATGACTGCGTTTGTATTCACCTATCTCATTCACCACATCCATGCGTTTGGTGAAAAGACGGCATATCTCATCATCGATGCTGTCAATCTGTTTTCTGTAATCTGATAGTTCCATATGTTGTTGTTTTTACTTTGGCTATTGGCTGTTGGCTATTGGCTATTGGCTGTTGGCTCTAATCCATTTTTTTTATCTCTCCGCCCAAAGCATTGAAATCATCAAAGAACGCAGGGTAAGACTTTGCCGTACACTCTGTATCTTTAATAATTATCCTTACATTTTTTACTAATGCCAGGACTGCGGCAGCCATGGCCATGCGATGGTCTCCTGACGGATCATATTCCATATCATGTGCAGGTCCTCCTGTAACGGTAAGGGTGTTGTCTGTAGCGTATGCGCTGATGCCTGCTCCTGACAGGAGTTCCATGATGGACTGCACGCGGTCGCTCTCTTTGATGCGCAGGCGTCTTATGTTGTCAAATACCGTGGTTCCTTGCGCTGTGGCAGCGGCTACTGCCATTATCGGTACAAGGTCAGGTATATCGGCACAGTCAATCTGAGCGGCTGTGAGTTTTGAGGGGCGGGCGGTGATATTGTTGTCGGCGGTGGCTATTTCAGCCCCCATGCGGCGTAAGACATCGACTATGTGGCGGTCACCCTGTGCGGAATGCTCATAATCCAGTCCGCTGCAGGTTATCTGTTTTGCACCTGCTGCACCTGCTGTAATCCAGAATGCGGCACCTGACCAGTCACCCTCAACGGCAATAAGTCCGTCAGGAGTGGCGTATTCCTGTTTGCCCGGTATGAAATAACCGTTTTCTGTGCCCTGAACCTGAATTCCGAACTGTTTCAAAGCATTCAGGGTAAGGTCTATATATGATGCGCTCTCCTGTTTGCCTGTAATGATGATGCGGCTGTCAGCGCCTGTAAAAGGCAGAGCCATGAGCAGACCTGTTATGAACTGTGATGAAACGCCGCCGTCAATGGTATATGTGCCTGCCGGCAGGGCGCCCTGACAGGTGAGCGGCATGTGTCCGTTTTCAGACATAAGAACGCCGTGGGCTGTCATCTCCTCATAGAGTGGTGAAAGCGGGCGTTCAGGCAGGCGTCCGTGCCCGGTAAAGACGGCATCGGCACCAAGTGCGGCTGCAACGGGCAGCAGGAATCTTAATGTGGAGCCGCTTTCTGCGCAGTCAAGTGCGGCGCCTTTTTTAATCTTGCTTATCGGCTCAACGCTGAACTTGCCGTCAGCGTAGGTTATGTTTGCGCCAAGAGCGTTCAGACAGGCTGCTGTAGCCTCCATGTCGCGGTTAATGCCACGGCAGATGATTGTACAGGGTTTATCAGCAAGGGCTGCGCATATCAGCATGCGGTGTGCTACTGATTTTGACGGTGGCACCTGCACGTTTCCTGACAGAGTTCCTGATACCTGGAGTTTCATAGACCTGTTTTTTTCATGAGATCAAGAACCTGGGCGGCCGGCATCTTTTCAAGCGTACACCTGCCAATCTCTTTTGGCAGCACGAGAGTGATGTCACTGCCGCTGCGTTTTTTGTCAGAAAGTATTACACTGTAGAGTGCATCGGCTGAATAAGGACAGTCAGTCTCAAATCCGTAGTCCTTTACAACTTTGGTGATAATTTCCGTATAATCCGTAAATCCGTAAATCCGTGCCACCTTAGCCGCAATGATCATACCGCGTGCCACAGCGCTTCCGTGGGTGATTGTAAATCCGCTCAGTTTCTCAATGGCGTGTCCGAACGTATGGCCGAAATTCAGCAGGCCGCGCATTCCATGGTCAAACTCATCCTGTTCCACAACATCGCGCTTGATCTCTATGCAGCGCGCAATTACGCTCTTAAGGTCAAATGAGCCGGGTACGGCAACGGTATCAAAGAGTTTGCGGTCCAGAATGATACCGTATTTTATTACCTCGGCAAATCCGTCACGCATTACCTGTGCATCAAGAGTGGAGAGTGTGTCTATGTCAAGATATACCAGTGAAGGCTGATGGAAAGCACCTACAAGATTCTTGCCTGCACTGATGTCAACGGCTGTCTTTCCTCCTACCGATGAGTCAACGGCCGCCAGCAGGGTGGTGGGCACCTGAATGAAAGGGATGCCGCGCAGATAGATTGCTGCAGCAAAACCGGCCATGTCACCAATCACTCCGCCTCCCAACGCCAGTACCATATCAGTACGGGTTACCTGCGCCTGAGTCATGCAGTTTATGAAATCGGTCACGTTATCCAGCGTTTTGCTCTGCTCTCCGTTGGGTATGACATGGCATACTGTTCTGAATCCGGCTTTTTCAAGTGATTCCGTAACGGTCTTTCCGTACAGGGGAAATACCTTGTCGTCACTCAGAATTGCTATGGTGCAGGTCTTGAAACGTTCTGCTACAGTCTGGCCGATGTTGCTGAGACTGCCTTTTTCAAGCAGTATGTCATATGTGCCTGAGGCTTTTACTGTTATTACTGTAGGTGTAGCCATAATTACTTTTCAGACAGTTCTTTTGCTATTCGTCCGTCACGCAGCAGCGCGCACAGAGTGGAGGCGTCATCATGCTCCATTGCATCGGCATACTGTGTGAGGTTGTTTATCAGAGTGTGTATCTCACGCAGAAGGTTGTCCTTGTTCTCAAGGAACAGTTCAGTCCACATGTTCTCATTGAGCCAGGCCACGCGGGTCAGGTCACGGAAACTGCCTGCACTGTAGCCTTTGTGCTGCTGGGCCGACGGGCTCTTTATGTATGCGTTTGATACCACGTGCGCCAGTTGTGATGTGAATGCTATCATGCTGTCATGCTGCTCAGGGGTGGTGAATACCACACGTTTGAGCTGCATAGGTTCCAACAGGTGCTTGATGCGGTCCAGTAACTGTATGTCATCATGCGTAGGCGGTATGATAATCATTGAAGCGTTCTGGAACATGGTGGAACGGGAGTTCTTGTAGCCTGACAGATGTGTTCCTGCCATGGGGTGTCCGCCGGCGTAAGTGAATCCGAACTTGGCTGCGGCTTTCATTCCGCACTCGACCACCTTGCGCTTGGTGCCGCAGTCATCAATCACTACGGTGTTTTTGGCTATTTCAGGTGAGTGCTGTTCAATCCATTGGCATGCGGCATCAGGAGTGACTGCAATATGTATAAGGTCACACTTTTTGATGTTTTTGCTGTCAAGCACGGCATCAAGAGTGCCCTCTATCTGGGCAAATGTGCTCACAGATTCGTTCAGGTCATAACCATAGACTGTCCAGCCGGCCTCCTTGTAAGTCTTGGCCAGTGATCCGCCGATGAGTCCCAATCCTACAACTCCTACTGTACTCATAATCAATCAGATTATTTTCTTGAGAGCAATGACTTTCTTTGCCACTTCATCAAACTGCGCCGGAGTAAGTGACTGTGCACCGTCGCAGAGTGCGTGGGTGGGGTCATTGTGGACCTCAATGATAAGACCGTCAGCACCGGCTGCAACTGCTGCCAGGCTCATTGACGGAACCAGACGTGACTTGCCTGTTGCGTGGCTGGGGTCAACGATGATTGGCAGGTGTGAGAGTTCCTTGACAACGGGAATTGCAGAGAGGTCAAGCACGTTGCGGGTGTATGTGTCATAACTGCGAATGCCGCGCTCGCACAGAATTATATTCTCATTGCCGCCGGCCATGATGTACTCGGCACTCATGAGCCACTCCTTGATGGTGCTTGACAGACCGCGCTTGAGCAGGATAGGCTTGCGGGTGCGGCCAAGTGTCTTGAGCAACTCAAAGTTCTGCATGTTGCGGGCGCCAACCTGAATAAGGTCAACATCCTCAAACAGGTCCAGATGCTTTTCACTCATTATCTCAGTTACGATAGGCAGTCCTGTGGCTTTGCGTGCTTTGCGGAGCAGTTCCAGACCATCGGCACCCATTCCCTGAAAATCATACGGGCTTGTGCGGGGCTTGAACGCACCGCCGCGCAGCAGAGTGGCGCCTGATTCCTTTACTGCTTTGGCAATATCGGTTATCTGTGCCTCTGATTCTACTGAGCAGGGACCTGCTATCATGGCAAAGTTGCCGCCGCCAATCTTGACTTTGTTCTCGCCCTGGCCAATCTCAACGATCGTGTCAGCGGGGTGGAAACGGCGGTTGGCGCATTTGAAAGGTTCGCTGATTCTGGTAACGCTCTCAATGATGTCAAGTCCGCTCAGAAGGTCAGGATCAATACGGCTGGTGTCGCCTATCAGACCTATAACCGTCTGGAACTGACCTTCACTGATATGTACATCAACTCCCTGGCCTTTGATCCAGTTGATAAGGTTCTTTTTTTGAGTCTCTGAGACTCCTGCTTTAAGTACTGCTATCATATATTCAAGTTTTAATTCTTACATCAAAAAAAGAACCCGAATCATTGATCCGGGCTCTCTGTTATTTCTTGTTTGTAGGCATACAACAAATTACCCGGCATATTGTCTGGTAAACCAAAAGTAAAAGTAGTATGCGTTAATTGCTTTCATTCTGGGTGCAAAGGTATGCAACATTTCAACTGATTGTCACAACTGACTGCATTTTTAACATTTGTATTTAAGTATCATGTCTGTTTTTATAGGTAAAGGTGTGAAATGCTTTGGATAATGACTAAATTTGCCGGCTGAAAAAAATAACCATATGAACAGTACCAGACACCATTTACCTTCAATATTCAGCATTGTTTTTTTTATCACAACAATTACAGGCGGTCATTACGGATATGTCAGAGCAGGACAGACATCTGATCCGGAAAACAGTCCTGTTGTTCCGGTTTTAGACTCTGTCTCTTATGAGATGTCAGAGATTGAGGTTACAGCCTCACGTGTCAGGACAGCGCTACCCGATGCCTCACGTATCATAGGCATAATGACCGGGGAGCAGATAAGCACATATCCGGTGCAGTCTGTCAATGATATCCTTAAGTACGCAGTTGGCGTTGATGTACGTCAGCGCGGGCCGATGGGTGCGCAGACCGATGTGGGCGTTCGCGGCGGCAACTTTGAGCAGGTGGCCATTCTGCTTGACGGTATAAACATATGTGACCCTCAGACGGGGCACAACTCATTTGATTTCCCTGTGGATATGAGCGATATAGACCATATTGAGGTACTTGAAGGCCCGGCGGGTAGGGCATACGGCTCATCTTCACTCATGGGAGCAATCAATATCGTGACCAAGACTGCGGCACGTACATCGGGCCAGGCACATCTTGAAGCAGGAAGTTGGGGTTATGCCGCAGGCGGCGTGAGAGCAACTGCCGTAAGCGATGGCTGGAACAACATGCTCTCTGTCAATTACGGGCGCAGTGACGGATACAGCCGCAGCAAGGCCGGCCATCTTAATGCCGATATGGAGTACAAGAAGGCTTTCTATAAAGGTGGCTATACCGATAATGACATTCAGGTAAACTGGCATGCGGGTGCAAGCATAAAGGACTGGGGCAGCAACACTTTCTATTCTGCCAAATTTGATGAGCAGTTTGAGCATACCGTAAAGACTTATACCGCACTGCAGGCAGAAAACAGAGTGGGGCGCGTGCATATCCACCCCAGTGCATGGTGGAATCATAATGAGGACCGCTTTGAACTGATTCGCGGCAGTGAGGCTCAGGTTCCGTTCAACTACCACCGCTCTGATGTGGCGGGCGTGGGCTTCAACAGCTGGTTTGACTGGTGTTTAGGACGTACGGCAATAGGTGCCGAACTCAAGAATGAGAACCTGGTGAGCGGCAATCTGGGTGAACCGTTGGCGGAGCCCAAGCATATCAATGGTACGGACCGTGATTATACTCTGGGCCTTAACCGAACCAACATAAGTTTCATTCTGGAGCACAATCTCAAGATAAAATGGTTTGCTCTGAGTGCCGGAGTGGTAGGCGTGCGCAACTCATGGAACGGTATGGATATGCGTTTCTATCCCGGTGTTGATTTGAGCGTAAAACTGGGCAGTAAGATCAAACTTTTTGCCACATACAACACATCGCTGCGCCTTCCGTCAGTAACTGAACTCTATTACAGCGTAGGTGGTTACAAGGCTGACAAACACCTTAAACCTGAGGAACTGCAAGCCGTTGATCTGGGTATTAAATATTCCGATTACCGAGGTGTTCAGGCATCGGCATCAATCTATTATAACCGTTGCAGCAATATGATTGACTGGATAATGGATCTTACTCAGCCTGAGGACCAGCGCCACTGGGAATCAGTCAATTTTACTGAGGTAAACTCACTGGGTGCTGAACTGACTGCAAACATCAGTCTGGAGAACCTGTTTCCTGGCCAGCGCCTGTTCAAGTCAGTGGATTTTGCATACAACTATATCAGTCAGGAAAAGGTTGATGTGCCTAATATCCAGAGCCGCACCACGCTTGAGTATTTAAAGCATAAGGCTGTGGCGGGAATACACTTCAACCTGCCTCTTAATCTGGAACTGGGTATTAATTACCGCTATCAGGATCGCGCAGGCACATTTACTGACACAGATGGTCAGGTGCGCCCGTATGAGCCCTACAGTATCCTTGATGCCCGTTTGCAATGGGCAAACAGCCGATACAACATCTATCTGGAGGGAAACAACCTGACAAACCGGCAATATTTTGATTACGGCTCCGTACCTCAGCCCGGTTTCTGGGCCATTGCCGGCATCTCATTTAGTATCTGAGAAAAATGACACAAAGGGACTGCATCCCTGTGCCATAGGGTTATTGGTGGCCTATTCTACCCGTTAATCGTCAATTAGATTCTCTTGCGCTTCAATGCAGAATACCGCATATAAGGGAACGGACTTGATTTCATTAGCGAACCCGAAGTTTTTCCCGGAAATGCGGTAAGCAAAGGGGCAGTTGTAGGTCTTCTTAAAGTTATTCATGCTGATAGCATCCACCTTTTTGCCTTTCTTGACCTCTACTGGAATCACGTTCATACCGTCTTGAATGATGTATTCTACCTCTTGAGTATTATCATTCTTCCAGTAACGCAACGTAATACCATTTGCCGCAAGTGCCTGACCTACGTAATTCTCTGCCACGGAACCCAGGAAAGTGTTTTCGGTCTCTATTGAATTAAGCAGCATCTGGGCAGGCATTTGAGCTTTTGTGTTCAGCAGGCCGATATCGGACATATAGATCTTGAAATCACTGTCATCTTCCTGGGCCGATATGGGAATGAAGCCATGTGATATCAACTTGCACTTATGGACTATCCCGGCCAGGATGAGCCATTCAATTGCCTCACCGAATATCTTGGCCGTGCCACCTTTTTGCGCAAGCTTGTATTGGAACTTGCGGTTCTCTTTGGCCAACTGGGCGGGAATGGAGTTGAAGCAAGCTCTGATTTTGACTGTGGTTGCCGGTTTGGCGTATTTGGCCATATCGGCATTGTAGCCAAGCAGAATGGACTGCTGTACCATGCGGCACTCAAGGTAGCTGTGGGTTTCTACGTATTTACTGACGCTCTCAGGCATACCGCCTATAATAAGGTATCGTTGGTAAAGGTCCAACGCCATCTGATGAACGGAAGCCGGCATTGCCTCATTTATATTGAAGTGGGTACGGATATCTTGCACCAAGACTTCCATGTTTATAGCCCACAGGAACTCTTCAAAATCCATGGGGTACAGTCGCAATTCATCCACCTTTCCTACCGGATAAGAGAATTCCTCGTCTTCCTGCTGCTGTTTGGCTTTCTCGGCTTCCTCGTCCGGCTTGTTTCCTTGATTTACGGCCACGCCCAGGAGACTTCCGGCGGCCACGATATCATATTGTGGATAATCCTCCTGAAAATATTTGAGGGCAAGTAGCGCCCGTTTGCAGTCCTGAATCTCATCCAAGATTACAAGCGTCTCATGCGGGACGATTCTCACATTGTACATTGTCTCCAGATAAGCGATTATTTCCAAAGGATTGATGTTGTCCTTAAGGAAATTGCGCACATCAGGAACCAAGTCAAGACTCACCTTGATATAATTCTTGTAGTGCTGGCGCCCGAATTCTTCAAGAATGTATGTTTTACCTACCTGTCGGGCCCCTTGGAGGATGAGAGGCTTATGATCCGGCCTGTTCTTCCAGTCTATGAGTTGCTGAGTGATTTTTCTTTTCATAGCATATAAAACCGTTATTTTTATGGCAAATATAATCAAAAACTATGAAAAAATCAAAATCCATATGATTAATTCATAGTTTTGGGGTAAATGTACCTTATTTCATGCTTTCTTTTGTGTCATTTTTTTGTAACTTTGTGATATGATCCGAAAAGCAGAAATCAAAGATTTGGAGGCTGTCAATAACCTGCTCAGACAGGTATTGATGGTACATCATGCGGGCAGACCTGACCTGTTCAAAGCCGAAGGGAAGAAATACACTGATGAGGAACTCAAGTATATCTTTTCAAATCCTGATACTCCCGTATTTGTATTTGAAGAAAATGGAGCGGTTCTTGGATATGCGTTCTGTGCACTTCAGCATCAGGAGAGCGGAAGTCTGATGCCGCTTACCACATTGTACATAGATGACATCTGTGTGGATGAGAAGGCTCGCGGCAAACACATAGGCAAAGCCTTGTTTGAGCATGTAAAAGCTTTTGCCAAGGATACAGGATGTTACAACATAACCCTGCACGTGTGGGAGTGCAATCCTGGTGCCGCAGCGTTCTATAAGGCCTTGGGGATGAAGCCTCAATACACTTCAATGGAAATAGTGTTATGACACAAAAAGTACAATTGAGGTCTTTCCCCTTTTGTACTATTTTTGGCTGATGACTCAAGGATGCGGTCCATTTGTGTCACAAATCCAGTTTGTAAAAGACACTTGTTGAATCGCGATAAAACTCGGTGGCTCCCCAACGCTGCCAGTAAGCGTGTGTCTTGAGCCGATGCATGACAGGGATGAACAGAAAGTCATAACGCGATTTGAGTTCCGGCATGATGGACATGAGCATGTCGTAGTTGAGGCGTGTGCCACGATATTCCGGTGCTACAATGAATGAGAATACTGCAGTATAGCGTTGGGCATTCAGGCTAGCCAAAAGTTCTGGGGCATCGGTCAGAATCTGCTCCGTCTCCTCTTCAATGCGGTAATCACTCATATTAAGCAGGCCAATGATCTTTCCTTCATCATCAACAGCCTTGACACTCAGCGGCCAGTTAAAGTGCAGGTCACGCACCCAGGTCTCAACCTCAGCGCGGTCAAAGCCATATTCACGCACCATCCACTCTATGGTGAGCGGTGCATCGGCCGGAGTCATCCTATGCAATGCGTACGGCATTGAAATGTGTACCACATTGAAACTCAACAGTATCTCAGGATGATACGATAGTTTTGCCTTTCTCAGACCCGGCAGCCCCATATCCTCCTCACGGTTCACGTAGATAAATTGCTCAGGCAGGTGCTCAGCAAACTGCTGGTTGATGATGGCAAAGGCGCCTTCTATGTTGCGGTCAGCCTTTTCAACACAGATATCAAAAGTATCATTGGTAACAGCGGCACCATAACTGAAGGCAACCATATGGCCGTTCACCCAAATGCTGCCGCCTATCATTCCCAATGCATCCCAATGACTGAAAATGGTTTCCATAACCTGTATTTCGGCCGATATGGTTTCACTTGCATCTTTCTCCTCCTGCCATATCCCTGTAAGCCTGCGGCATTCATCAAACAGTTCAGGGGTTAACGGACGGTATTCAAAACCGGGATTATCAGTCTTGAAACGGTTAACGTGATTGCGTTTGGCTTGCAGATGCCCGCCTTGCAGCAAAGCCAGATCTGAGCGGCGGTATATGTAATCAAATAGGTCTGGCATAGGCTCGGATTCAACTTTAAATGATGAGAGTGCCGATACCTGCGAGTCCTCAAGGGCATAAACGGTCAGCTTTTCTCCACTGTCTGCAAGCAATGCTTTAACCAGTTCTTCAGTCAGATTATGGGCCGTACATACAGTATAGGCACGTTCCCCTTCATAAATGTAACGCAACACTACAGCACCCTGAAGCACACACACCTCAGTCTTGTACCAGAACTGCCAGCCTAACAGGTTTGCAAAGGTGTAATTGCAGTTGCGGCGCCTGGAATTAAGCGTAATAGCCTGCATCGCCTCCCGGTCAGATAGTGTCAATGGATGAAAGCACAATTGCATAGCACACAAAGATAGGAAAAGTTTTGTGTCATACCGTTATTCTGAAAAAGGGCATGATAAATGTAGTTTGCAGAACCAAATTCCATATACTAAAGTACAATTGTGCATATTTTCTAAAGAATTCAGTCCATTAGGTTGTTTATTCGGCAGATTCTATTTTTGTGATGCCGTAAACTGCGTTACTGGATGAATGAGGCTAATACAATAGACATAGAACTTATCCTGAAGAAGAAATTCGGTAAGGCGCCACGTCTGCTTACGTGGTACCTTAAGCGTCTTATTCATCAGGATTACCTTAACGGCTTCTTTGTTCAGGGTTATACAGGTGTGGAATTCTGCATCAAGGCTCTGGAGTATCTGGGCATATCACTTACGGTTGAGGGCAGTATTCCTGAAGGCGGCCCATACACATTTGTATCAAACCATCCGCTTGGAAGCGTTGACGGTTTGGCCCTACTCCATCTGATAGGACAAAAGGACCCTGATGTGATGATGCTGGGAAATGATTTCCTCACAAACATACAGGGACTTAAGTCAATGATTGTACCCGTAAACAAAGTGGGGATGCAGAGCCGCACCCTGAAAGACAATATTGACAAGGCGTTTAGCAGCAACGCAAACATGCTGGTCTTACCTGCCGGAAAGGTATCAAGAAAGACCGATGGCATTATTCAGGATCAGCCTTGGAAAAAGACATTCTTGCAAAAGAGTATTGAGACAGGCAGGGATATAGTGCCCATTCACTTTATCGGCACAAACTCACGCAGGTTCTACCGCATCAGCCGTATGGAAAAGTTCTTCAAGTTGCGTTTTCCGTTGGGGATGCTATTCCTTCCCGATGAGATGTACCGCGCCCGTGGAAAGAGCTACAAGATTGTAATAGGCAGCCCCATACCAGCAAGTACTTTTGATGAAAGCCGAAGCATTGCCCAGTGGACTGATTGGATAAGGGATATAGTGTATAAACTGTAAAACAAGTATATGGAAAAGATTATTGAACCCGTTGCAGTGGAACTTATTAAGGCCGAACTGACCAAGAAACGCAAGCTCATGGATACAAACAAGGGCGGTAATGAACTTTATGTGGTAGATTGCCATAATGCCCCCAATACGCTCCGTGAGATAGGACGTCTGCGTGAGATTACATATCGTGCTGCAGGCGGATGCTCCGGCAAGTCTATGGACCTTGATGAGTATGACCTGATGGAAAAGCCTTATCAGCAGATAATAGTCTGGGATCCCGATGCACAGGCCATCATAGGCGGTTACCGCTATATCCTGGGCACAGATGTGGATCTTGACGAGAAAGGCCAGCCCAAGGTTACATCATCCCATCTATATCATTTTACTGATAAGTTCATCAGGGATTATCTCCCTTATACTATGGAGCTGGGCCGTTCATTTGTAAGGCCTGAGTACCAGACTGCTGCAGCCGGACGAAAGTCACTCTTTACGCTTGATAATCTCTGGGACGGAATAACCGGAGTGGTCCTGAGCAGCCCAGGCATAGATTACCTGTTCGGTAAGATGACCATATACAACTCTTATGACAAGGCCGCCCGTGAACTGATACTGCACTTCCTGGAGAAACATTTTCCGGATAATGACTGCCTGGTGCGTCCGTATCAGACAATGGTTCCGGATACTGATCCCAGAATCCTTGAGTTGTTGCTGAATGATGACCGTCTTAAGGCCGATTACCGTAACCTTAAGGATGCCGTACATCGCCTGGGTACCAACATCCCGCCACTGATCAACTCATACATCAATACCTCATCGACCATGAAGATATTTGGCTCCACCATAAACGATGAGCTTTCAGACGCCATTGAGACGGGCCTGATGATCCGATTCAGCGAGATAAATCTGGAGAAGAAAGAGCGTCACATCAGGGCGTTCATTGAGAAACGCATGCCTCGTTTCCGCCGTATCCGCCGCACTGACCTCATCACCCCGGAGATAGAATTCAAATAAAAAAGGAAAGACCCCAACTGTACTTTTTTTGTACTTTTGGAGACTAAGAATCTGTTTAAATTTGTTCTATGAAGAAGATTATTAACTATTTTTCCCTCTGGTTTTATCGTTTTGAGGGAATAATGGAGGTCCATTTTGACTGAGGAACGATGAAAACAGAGGAAAAAAGAGGTGATAAGAAATTTATAGAAACAAACTTAAACAGATTCTAAGACATAATAATATGAAAAAATCTTTCTTACTGACCATTATCATTGCAGCTGCTATTTTGTCAGGCTGCAAGAGCCAGACCAGTGAACCAACAGCTCTGGATGTAATCATGACAAGAACAAGTATCCGCAGCTTTACTGGTGCTCCCGTCAGCCAGGAGCAGATTGAGACCATCCTCAAGGCCGGCATGGCGGCTCCCACTGCTATCAATATCCAGCCTTGGAGATTTGTGGTAATGACTGATAAGGAAAAGATAGAGCAGACATTCGGTAATAACCCACGTGGAGCCGATATGTACACCAAGGCCGGAGCCGTTATTGTGGTTTGCGGAGAAGCTACACGCATGGCCAAGCCTTTCGGACAACCCGATGCCCCTGAAACACCTCAGCCCAATATGTTCTGGTTTGAGGATTGCTCTGCTGCCGCTGAGAATATCCTGCTGGCAGCCCATTCAATGGGACTTGGTGCAGTATGGACAGCAGGCTATCCAGCCGAGGACCGTATGGCGCCTATATCAAAAGCACTTGAACTACCTGATAACGTACTCCCGCTCTGCGTAATTCCTGTAGGTGTTCCAGCTGAGAATCCGGAACCCAAGGACAAATGGAAACCGCAGAATATCCATTGGGAGAAGTGGTAACAGCGTTTTATGCGTATGAGTGCATGCCTCCCAGCAGGAAGTTTACTCCAAAGTAGGTAATCAGAACGGTAAGGAACGCTATGACTGCGTATGCGTGGAAGAATCCGGGTTTTGTAAACCTTGACACTGTGCTGCTGTGAAGCATAGCGGCATAAACGAGCATGGTTATGAGTGCCCATGTCTCCTTGGGATCCCAGCCCCAGTAACTGCCCCATGAGATGTTTGCCCAGACGGCTCCTATGAAAGTTCCGGTTGTAAGCATGAATACAGCGGGGTAGAGTATGCTAAGACTCATGTCACGCAGCATGGCGTGTGTATCATTATTGCGTTTTATCAGTCCTACTACACCTATCAGGGCCACAAGTCCGAACAGCGTGTATGATACCATCATGCAGAGCACATGAACGCTCAGCAGCGGAGAACGCAACACTGGCATAAGATTGGCCTCAGGATCTGAGAATGAGAGCGATGCCACTAAGATTGAGAATCCGGCAAGGACAAATCCAAGTGGCTGTATAATGGGCAGGCGCTTGCGCAACAGCGCCATAGCGACAGACACCAGCCAGGCCATAAGCATCATCACGGAGTAGGTGCCAACAAACGGGCCGTGTCCGGAACGGTACCAATCGCGGCCTATCACAAAGGTCAGGTAACTAAACAGCAGGATGTTCAGAACCATCAGAACTGTTCTTACCGGCTTGGAGAATCCTTCGCTGCGTGCCTTCAGAGCAACACGGAATCCGGAGTTTTTCTGGAAGAAGAACCCAATCATAGAGAGCAGGAGCATAATGTACCCTGTGTAGGTAACCGATACTCCCCAAGGGTCATGGCTGACAGAGAATACGCTGCCGTTCAGATCAGAGTCATAACTGGTCTGATAGAAACGGTAGCCTCCGTATTTGAGTATGTTATTCATGGAGATGGTGTACTCCGTGCCAGTATCAGATACAACCACTTTGCTGATATAGTCAGACGGATCCTTTGTGCCGGGATAATAATCAATGCTGAAATCCTTTATCGTCAGTTTGAAAGGCAATTTCTGGCGGAAGCCCTGGTCCGATGACCAGTTTGCCGATGTCTCTCCGCGCCTCAGGTACATGCTACCGCTCTTGCCGGTAAGCAAGGTGAGCAGTGCGCCGGCCAGTATCAGCACGAATGCAATATGCAGAAAGAACGTGGCGGGTTTCTTAATCGTACCGCGTTTAATCATGAACCATACTCCTGATATTGCGGTGACAGCCCATAGTGCAATGAATAGGGGACTGTGATAGAAATGTCGGAATGCTGTATCTGTACCGTACAGTTTCTCAACAATGGTAGCGGCTGCCATCATAAGAATGACGGCGGCCGCTGTACCAATGGTTGTGTATTTAAGTATCTTGTCTGTTTTCACGCTGCGAAAATAATGCAAGCCGAGCGAATAAAAAAAACTAGTTTGTTTTTATTCCGAGGCGAAGTTTAATTTATCCAAAGTTAGATTGAATTGACGAATTCCACAACTGCATCACGTTCTTCTTTTGACAGGTTGTAGAATTTCTCAGTGCACCAGTAGGCATCACTTTCCTTGCTGTAACAAATAACAGGCCTATTGTCTTTCTCTTTATTTTCAAAGGGTTGAAAATCTTGTTGTGACGCAACTTATGCATCTGTTCAACAAGATTGAATCCTCAAAAGTTCTTGAACATTGTTTTGGTATCAGTTATATCTTACTTCTTGAAATTGAATCGGATGTCAACAGGGACGTTCTCCAGACCAAGATTCAACACGTCAGCAGCATAGTCTTCACTTAGTTTGGAGTACTTGTCCTCAAACTCTTTGGCAAAATCATAATTACCGGTAGCCTGGGTTTCAAGCACAAGAGCTGTAAGATCGGCCAGTGCACTCTCCATCTTGTCATAATCCAGATAGTACTGTCCTGAAGGATTACGACGGAATGCGCCTGCCTCATGCAAATAGTTGTAAATTATAGTATTGGCACGACCCAATGAAGAACCTGTTCCGAAACGCTCTGAACGGACAATTGAGACAAAGAAGGTGGCCAGCGCATCTTCTCTGGTGAACAGTTCATGGATATTGTAACGCCTCTGGAGCTTGCTTACCAAAAGAACACCGGCAGCGTTGACCTTTATCTCCTCAAAGGTTGATGCCATATTTCCAAGTGCTTCCTCTACTGTTCCCTTACCGTTTATGGTCTCCTTGACACCAAGTCCGTGCATCACTTCACGGAAAACAATATTCCAATAAAAAGCATCGGATGAAAGATTCGTTACATTGTCAGGAGACAAAAGTATGTTACCTGAAGGAGCTACAATGCTGTTGTATTTGGCCCGTATGATATTCTCCAGCAGAATGGTACGGGTACCCTTGTCGCGTTGTACATCGTTGTCAAAGGGCAGGTTCAGAGCAATAACCTTAATACCTGCATTGGCTTTTCCTGCATAATAAAGGGCATCGCAGGAGAATATGTTTGAACCTGTTCCCGGCTGAAATGCTTTAAATGCAGTGTCGCATGGAAGATACTGTTGGAATTCTCCAAGTCTGGATACAAACTTCATTAACTCGGCAGTTCTGCCGGCATTCTTAAGGAGAACAAAGGCCTCATATGAACGCTTGATACCCATCAACTGGTCATCGACATTCTCGTTAGGACCTATTACAAGGTCCATCTTGCTGTCATCCATTTCCAACCAATCTATACCGCTCTGATAGTAATTATCACTCTTCAAGGCCTGGGCCTTTGAAAGCAGATATTTTTTAACACTGGGTTTGATGGTAATGTCAGCTGCAGCTGTAAGATAATTAACAATCTTGTCTATATGTTCCCTATATGCATCGTGATACCAGACGGCCTCAAGAGAACCGTCTTGAGCACGGCGTATCATAGTATAAGGGCTGAGTTTGTCCGGATTGTCCCATGCATCGAATTCCTGCCTGGTCATATCGGCCGGATAGAATCCCGCACCTGGGAGGCGGTCTTCATATCCTTCAACGAATGATCTACCATTAATGCGGTCCCAAGGGCCATAGTTGATGGCCGCATACTCCTTCTGCTTAGAATCATCTATTTTTTCCAACAGGGTGTTCTTTTCACCATAATACTGTTCCCAGTAGATGGCATCCACCTCATCGGCAGCGAAGCGGTAGAGATTCAGCACTTCTTTTCCATTGTCGGTGATGCCGCTAAGGTCAGGAACCGGAATGGTAACGACGGCATAATCGGCCACTTTTCTGGTGAAAGGAGATTTGGGTGAATTGTCGCAAGAGCATAATGCAACTGCGGCGAGAACAATGAATAAATGATTCTGTTTCATACTGTTTAATAATATTATAAGGATGACGCCAGTTGTATTTTTTTTGAATAAAGTAACAACACATCGCTGCAAATTTAGAAAGAAAAAACAACCTCTTTTATCGATGAAAAATGTTTATTTCGATAAAATCATTAGATATTACCGATAAATAAATAAAAGACACAGGGATGTGCTCCCTTTGTGTCGGCCCTTTTTGTAACGTTCTGTCTTTGAAAAGTATAAAATCACTAAATGTAGGGATTTACCGGCATCAGTTTTTTGTGGTATTTTTGTGTCATTATGAATGAATTCTTCAGAGCGCTGTTGGCAGTAACGGCCCAAATGAGTCCGTACCTGCTGTTGGGTTTCCTGATAGCAGGCATACTGCACGTATTTGTTCCTGGTAAGTTTTATTCCAGGTACCTGTCACGTGATAACAGACTGTCTGTGCTCTATGCGGCCCTGATAGGTGTTCCGTTACCGTTATGCTCTTGCGGAGTGATACCCACGGCCATAGGACTCAAGAATGAGCGTGCATCAAAAGGGGCAGTAGCGTCATTCCTTATAGCGACTCCGCAAACAGGTATTGACTCAATTCTTGCCACATTCTCTGTGCTGGGCCTGGGCTTTGCCATTATACGCCCTGTTGCAGCTCTGATTACAGGTGTATGCGGAGGTTTGCTGATAAACCGTTTTGTTGGTGATAATGCTGATGAACAGGCGTTTGAATCATCCTGCCGCGTGGAAAGCGGTAATAAGATATGTAGAGTACTCAGGTATTCCTATTATGAAATGATGCAGGATATAGGCCTGAGATTGCTTATCGGACTACTTCTTGCTGCCCTTATTAATGTGGTTGTTCCCGATGAGTTTTTCCTTACTTTCGGTTCATCACCGTTGTTGCAGATGCTCATTATCCTGATCGTGGCCGTACCCATGTATATCTGCTCAACCGGAAGCATCCCGGTGGCAGCAGCGCTTATCATGAAAGGACTCTCTCCGGGTGCTGCACTTGTAATGCTTATGGCCGGCCCTGCGGTCAATATTGCTTCAATACTGGTGGTACGCAAGTCACTTGGTAACCGTTTTACATGGATTTACCTTTCCACAATCATCGTCTTTTCGGTCCTTTTCGGCCTGATTATAAATGCTGTCGGGTTGAATGTATCGCCGGTTATGAATGATGTCTGCTGTACCGTCTGATGCTACTGTTTACTGCGTTGAAGGCATGAATTGCAGCCATTGCGAAGCATCGGTAGAGAATGCCGTAAAAGCCATTGACGGTATAGAATCCGCTAAAGCCAGCGCTCCGGCCAAGACCCTGACCATAACCGGCCAGGCCGATGAATCCGCTATACGCTGTGCCGTTGATAAAGCCGGATTCACTTTCAAAGGTCGCATGCAGTAGAATCAGATTCCTTTGTGCACACAGGGGCACTCCTTATCCCAGTGTTTTTTATAATCAGACGAACTGAGGTTTCTTGGCCCGTCTGTTTTTATTAGCACCGCCGATATTCGGATATTAATATGAAAAAAACGGAGCCGTATCGACTTGGATACGGCTCCTTCTCTTTTTTTAAGTGCTAAGTTGTGAGACTTGGCCACGCATAGCACTATGTTATCGGCACAAAAATACTAAGACTTTTTAATTCACCAAAATTATTTTAATCCTGATGCTATTTTGATTGTTGCATAAAGCATATCATTAACTTTACTTCTTTCAATGAGTTGTTCCAATTCTTGATTCAAATCGGAAAGTCGATTTTGCGAAACAATACCCGTTAAGTATTTAATTACTCCAATCACTCCATTTAGGTTCGTTCTGTCTGAAACAACCGATAAATCTACAGGGCCTTTTGTGGTCAATGCCTCACTAGCTGCATAGTCAAATAAGACACCACCATGAGCACAACGATTTCGAAGTCGGCGAACAGAAGTCATATAATTGTCAAAGGTGTTTATAGAACGAATGCCAAAGACCCTGGAAATATCAAGCCTTGAAGTGACATTTAATATAGCATCGTATAAATCCAGTATCTCCCCGATTGTCATAAACTCCAGAGTTTTCCATGCAGGAGCATATTTGCAAGTGTGATTGTGATGGTGCCATTTGATGTAGGGCGAAAGCCGAACTCTATCATAGATGTTGCCAAAAGAGCGTATATAAGCCGAGGATACGATAGCATTATTTGCAAACCACGTGTCTTTATTATGGTGTTTTGCAGACATATAGTTAACAACAGTAGTACGCAAGTGAACCTCTATTCTACTGATATATTTTAATAGAATATGCCTTAGCTCAAAATCAAAGTAATATAGATGCAGAACCGTGTCAATTGTTACTCCTTTCTTGAAAGTGTGATCACGAGCTGTTTTAACTGGATACTTTTTTTCAAATGGAAACATATAGAATCCAAGACGATAGTATCCTATATCTGACAAAATCTCAAAAGCTTTATTGTCATCGGGTACAATTAAGCCCAATTCTTTTAAATGTTCCGTTTGTTCTTCAACGGTTCTTAGGTAATCACTCATGGTTTTTGTGTTTTGGTTTTCAAAGATACTCATTATGAATGATAGGACGGCATAACTCGAAGAAAAATGTATTAGCACTGCCGGATATTCGGATTTGAGAGACGACGTTCCTGGCTACGTTTCGCGCAAGCGGAACCTCCTTTGTGCTTGTCAATTGCAACCGAGTTGCATCAGGCTGTTGCTACCTTTGCTGCCGTTATGAAACAGAAAAAACATCTTCCATTCTTTGGCATCGGCCCATTATATGTGGCTTTGATTGTCGGTCTTACAGTGTTAGGTATGGTTTTGTCGGCCAAGGGTTATCTGAACAGCGGTATTATTCCGGTATTAAAGACTCCTATGTTGGTGATAGGTGTTTTGACAGGAGTGCTGGGGTTGTTTATCTGGCTGTACGCTCTCTTTGTATCACGTATTGATGACGGAATCCGTAACAACCGTCTTGTGACCGATGGAATTTACGCCTGGTGCCGCAATCCGCTTTATACTGGCTGGATGTTCATCTGTATAGGCGTATCACTGCTGGCCGCAAATCTGTGGCTGCTGGTACTGCCATTCATCTTCTGGGCTCTGATGGCCATAATGATGAAACTGACTGAAGAAAAATGGCTCCACGATCTCTATGGAGCCCAATATGAAGACTACTGCCGTCGCGTCAACCGCACTTGGCCTTGGTTTCCTAAAAAAAATCCTGTGTCATTTATTTCTCAGAACTCAAAGTCCAGGCAGGAGCGTTGGATGGTGTAGGGGCGGACTTTTGTATCGGCCACGGCTACGTGTGCGGGGTGCTTGGCGTAGGCATTGAGCGCCTCCTCGCTTTCAAGCGTGCTGTCCAGCATGACATCGGCGTTTGATGAAGCCAGGCGGCCATCAATCTGAACCTTAACATCTATCAGACCGGGAACCTTACCCACCAGGCCTTCCAGACCCTCTTTGATGCCAGCTTTTACGGCCTTCTTCTCATCATCCGATAACTCCGGATTCAATGTCCACAAAATAATATGCTTTACCATAACTGTCTTTATTTCGTTTTTGGTTTGTAAAGATATGAAATAACACAAAAGAACACAAAGGGACCG
>JAFZKA010000031.1 GCA_017551925.1 Bacteroidaceae bacterium
ACCATTCAGGGTATTAAGTTGAACGGTATGCCCACAGAGAAGGGTCTTTACATTCACAATGGCAGTAAAGTTTCAATAAAGTAAGGAGTGCAGCAATATGAAAAAGATATATTCCAAGCCATCAACAGAGATTATAATCCTTAAGAGTCAGTCTCCGCTGCTTATAGCCAGCCCCCTGGACTTGAAAGGAGAGAACCCGTTCACCATGGGATTCCCTGATATTGATCTGTAATCGCTCGTCAGGGTTGAAACAGATTTTGATGCAAAAAAACGGTTCAGCGCCACAAGAGACTGAACCGTTTTTCTTTTTGGGGGCTCAAAAATCAGAATACGGCTGCATTGATTTATCAGAACAAGCATTATCTTTGCAATAAATCAATTAATCAAACACATTATGGAAACTAAAACCACAAGAAACACCTCAAAAAAGAGGAAGAAAAAGATGACCCCAGAGGAAAAAAGGGCCATCATGGCTACTATTGTACCACAGAACAAGATGATGAAAGCTTTTTTTGAACACCAAGACGAATTTTGGGTTAAGGATCCGATGTTGTTGTTATGAGGTATTTGATAGATACCAATATCTTCATATACCTGAGCACAGACCGTGAAAAACTATCTCTTGATGTAGTAGAATTGTTGAATGAGCCAGGAACTCTTGCCTACATAAGTGCAGAGAGTGTCCGTGAACTCATTATAGCATATAACAACAAGGGATGGGGAAACAAGAAATGGAAATCTGCCGAAGATTTGGTAAAATCCGTTGAGGAGACTTTTTTCATTGAGATTCTGCCCATTCAAAAGAATGTAATGCAGACGTACTCAAGGCCACGTATCAACCAGAACATGAATCATAAGGATCCATCAGATCATGTGATTATATCACACGCTATGACATTAGGGATACCTCTCATATCAAGTGATACGCGCTTTCCTTACTATACTCGTCAGGGACTGCAATTGATCTTTAACGAGAAATAGTTGATAAAAACGGTTCAGCACTACAAGGGATTGAATAAGGTGTCAAAATGTTGTTAATTTGATTGTTGCTCTTTCTATTTGACAGTGAAAAAGAGAAAATTCTGATATTTTTCAAAAATAATTGTGATTTTTGGAACAACGTATCAAAATAGTGCATACCTTTGCGCCAGAAATCAAGAACAAAACAACATTTCATGTTTATCGGTTTTAAAAATATAACCACTGTTCAGTTGAATAATAATCAGCAGCAGAATAATCAGAACCAGAATAATAATCAGGTTCCGATGGTTATACCTTTTGACCGGTCAGGTATGTAACTGTTCGTATTATAATTTCAAAAATATAAAGGCTGGTCTTTTTGAGACCGGCCTTTTTTTTGTTTCATGATGGATCCAACAAACAAATAATTGTCAAACCCTTTAAAACAAACAGATATGAAGAAAATTGAAGCAATCATCCGGAAAACTAAGTTTGAGGATGTAAAGGAGGCTCTTTTTGAGGCCGACATCAACTGGTTCTCTTACGCTGAAGTCCATGCCATTGGTCAGGACCGTCAGGACCGTATCTATCGTGGTGTGATGTACAGTACAGACATCATTTCACGAATTGAGATCACAATCATTTGCAGAGACCAGTTTGTAGAGCCTGCAATCAACGCCATTATGGGCGCTGCAAGGACAGGCGAAGTTGGTGACGGCCGCATATTTGTCAGCCCGGTCGATGATACCTGGTCAATCCGTACAGGAGAGCATGGTGATATAGTTTTGGCTGACAGAAAGTAATCTTACAAAGCAAAAAAGTATTATTATGGAAGAGATTATGACAAGTAGCATCAGTGGACTGGATACAGTCTGGGTGTTGATAGCAGCAATGTTGGTATTCTTTATGCAACCTGGTTTTGCACTCGTTGAGGCGGGCTTTACCCGTTCCAAGAACACTGCAAACATTCTGATGAAGAACTTTGTTGACTTTATGGTAGGCTCGTTCCTGTTCTGGATGATCGGTTTTGGCCTGATGCACGGAACAAACTGTGGATTCATTGGTGGACTCCACCTTTTTGACTGGTCATTCATTGGTGACTCAAACGTTCCTGCTGAATGTACACTGATATTCCAAACCGTATTCTGCGCCACAGCCGCTACAATAGTATCAGGCGGTATGGCTGAGAGAACCAAGTTCTCAATGTACATTCTTATTTCAATCATTATTTCTGTAATCATCTATCCTATTGAGGGTCACTGGACCTGGGGTGGTGGCTGGTTGAGCGAACTTGGTTTCCATGATTTTGCAGGTTCAACAGTTGTTCACTCTTGCGGTGGTGTGATTGCTCTTGCCGGTGCTATGGTTCTTGGCCCCCGTATCGGTAAGTATTCCAAGACAGGTGAGTCCCGCGCTATTCCCGGTCACAACCTGACATTCGGTGCTCTGGGTGTGTTCATCCTGTGGTTCGGATGGTTCGGTTTCAACCCCGGTTCACAATTGGCTGCTGAGGGTGCCGAAAACGCAATTGCAATATCACACGTAATGTGTACAACCAACATGGCTGCCGCAACAGGCGGACTTGCAACTCTTTTCCTTACATGGTTGGTATTTGGCAAACCTTCACTCTCACTGGTATGCAACGGCATCCTGGCAGGTCTGGTAGGTATCACAGCAGGTTGCGATCTTGTTTCAATAGGCGGTTCCGCTATCATCGGTGCTATTTGCGGTTGCGCAATGGTCGGTTCAGTTGCTCTTATTGATAAGGTCTGCAAGATTGATGATCCTGTTGGTGCTGTTTCAGTACACGGAGTTTGCGGTATTCTTGGTACTCTTATGACCGGTATGTTTGCAATGGACGGTGGCCTGTTCTACGGTGGCGGTTGGCATTTCCTGGGCGTTGAGGCTCTTGGTTCACTGGTAACCTGCACTTGGTCATTCGGACTTGGTCTGCTTACATTCGTTATTCTCAAGAAAGTTCACGGTATCCGCGTTGCTCCGCGTGTTGAGGAGGAGGGCCTGGATATCTACGAACACGGAGAAACTGCTTACAACATTTAATTTCACACAGAGATATTAATTTCACACAGAGATCACAGAAAACACTGAAATTAAATCTCTCGCAGAACCAACGGTCGACGGCCCGAAGGGGAAAGTCAAAGCGCTGAAAACGCTGAAAATAATATCTGCGATATCTGCGGGTTCTGCGAGAAATAAAACAAACGATTATGAAAAAGATAGGATTTATAGTATGTGCATTGGTAGCAACAGTTGCACCATTGCACGCAGAGATTGAAACAAGTATTAGTGCTGATGTCGTTAGTGAATACATTTTCAGAGGTAACAAATGCGGCGGCGCAGCCATACAACCCACATTGGGATTAAGCGCCGGAGGTTTTGAGGCTTCACTCTGGGGCACAGTTGGTATTGCAAATCCTGCAGATACCAAGGAGTTTGACCTGACCCTTAGTTATTCTATTGGTGGAGCAAGTGTAGGTGTTACGGACTACTGGTTCAGTGCTATAGACGGAGGTGATCCTTACGGACGCTATTTCAAATATGATGAGAAAGCAACCAACCATATCTTTGAGGCATTCCTTGGTTATGACTTTGGTTTTGCGTCAATAAACTGGTACACGAACTTTGCCGGCAATGACTTTAAGGCCGATGGTGACAGGGCATACAGTTCATACTGCGAGTTGGCTGCTCCCTTCAGTCTGGGCGGATTGGATTGGACTGCAACCTTGGGGTTTGTTCCCATGGAGTCACCTCTGTACTTTGCTGACGGCTTTGCAGTGACAAATATATCACTGGCCGCTGAAAAGTCACTTGAGATATCAAGCAGTTTCAGTCTTCCGGTATCGGCAGGCTTTACATTCAACCCCTGCTCAGATGCAGCCTTCTTCGTACTCGGTCTATCATTCTGACAGAGTAAATAGCACAAAAGAAAACGGTTCGGCGCCACAAGGCGTTGAACCGTTTTCATTTTGTGTCATTTTTATTACCTTTGACCCAACTAAATTACTTAATCAAATATGAGAAATCTTACAGGAGTGCTGCTCATGGCAGCGATGCTGGTTCCGGGTTGGAGCGCAGCACAGAAATGGGAGGGGCTGGCCGATACCCCGCAGATGGGTTGGAACAGTTGGAACAAGTTCGGACAGAACATCAGTGAGAAACTTATCCGTGAGCAGGCCGATGCCATGGTGGCCGAAGGCCTTGTTGATGCCGGTTACATCTATCTCAATATGGATGACTGCTGGCACGGCGAGCGTGATGCTGACGGCTTTGTACAGCCTGATCCCAAGACTTTTCCTAATGGTATTGAGGCTTTGGCTGATTATGTTCACTCCAAGGGAATGAAACTTGGAATATATTCTGATGCAGGCCGCAAGACCTGTGCCGGTCGTACAGGAAGTTTCGGCCATGAGTATCAGGATGCTATCCAATATGCCCGTTGGGGTATTGACTACCTTAAATATGACTGGTGTTCAAGTGAGAACATCAATCCGCGTGGCGCCTATGCATTGATGCGTGACGCTTTGCGTGCTGCGGGGCGCCCTATATTCTTCAGTATGTGCGAGTGGGGTACCAACAAACCTTGGGAATGGGCAGAGAACGTAGGGCACTCATGGCGTACCACCGGTGACATTACCGCCCGTTTTGCCGGCAATCCGCGTCAGCGCGGGTGGGGGCAGACAGTCTTGAGTATCATTGACCAGAATGCTCCTCTGCGCAAGTATGCCGGCCCCGGACACTGGAATGACCCCGATATGCTTGAGGTTGGCAACGGCATGAGCGTGAATGAGGACCGCGCACATTTCAGCATGTGGTGTATGATGGCCGCTCCGCTCATTCTTGGCAATGACCTGTCAAAGATGACCGATGAGACCCGCGCCATAATCCTGAACAAGAAGGTTATTGCAATTGACCAGGATAAACTGGGCGTTCAGGGATTGCGCTACAAGACTGAGAATGAGATAGAATATTGGTTCAAACCGCTTGAGGATGGTGATTGGGCTTTCTGCCTGCTGAACCGTTCAACAGAGCCTGTTGAGTGCAATATCAACTGGCAGGACTATAACCTGACTGATGATGAGGTAAGCCATCTGTCAACTTCATTTGACACCAAAGTCTATAACATTGAGGATTTGTGGCAGACCAATGCCAAGAAAGCCAAGGTAGGCAATACCAAAAAAACTCTAAAAGTTACGGTTCCCGGTCATGATGTAGCAATGTACAGGCTTACACCTAACAAAAAGTAATATGAAAAAGTACTGGTTGAATGGAACACCATTAAGTAAAGATTCAGATCTTTTTCAGAATGACAAAATGATACCTAATATTATATATGGGTAGCAAATTGCTGTTTGGAGAAAAAATTTCATGATAAAGTGATATTTTTCTGTGATTTCTTTTGGTGGATAAAAAACAAGTGGTTACATTTGCACCGTAATTAGCAAAAAAGATATGGCAAAAGGTTTGGTTTACATAACCAATAATAATTTCAATAATAATCAGAACCAGAATAATAATCAGGTTTTGATGATTACTCCTTTTGACCAGCGGGAAAGCTAATCATTATAGAAAATTCAGGAAATAACATAAAAGACTGGTCAGATTTGATCAGTCTTTTTTTGTTGGTTCCGGTTGGCAGGATAGAAATAATAAACAAATAAAACTTTAAGCATTATGTGTGGAATAGTTTCAATCTTCAGGATTAAGAAGCAGACAGAACAGTTACGACAGCAGGCGTTGGAGATGAGCCGCAGGATACGTCATCGTGGTCCTGATTGGAGCGGAATATGGTGTGGCGGCTCAGCCATACTGGCTCATGAGAGATTGAGTATTGTGGATCCCCAGTCAGGCGGTCAGCCTCTGTTCAGCATGGACAACCTTCAGGTTCTGGCTGTTAACGGTGAGATTTACAACCACCAGGCTATTCGCCGTGAGTATGAAGGGCGCTATACTTTCCGTACCGGCAGTGACTGTGAGGTTATTCTGGCCCTTTACCGCGATGCTGTTGCTGCAGGCGGCAGCCAGGAGGATTTTATCCGTATGCTTGAAAGATTGAACGGCATTTTTGCTTTTGCACTGTATGATGCTGAGCGTGACGAATATCTGATTGCCCGTGATCCGATAGGTGTTATACCTCTTTATATAGGAAAGGATGCCAAAGGTCATATCTGTGTTGCCAGTGAACTCAAGGCTCTTGAAGGTATCTGCACAGAGTATGAGCCGTTCCTGCCGGGCCATTTCCTGAGCAGCCGCGCCGGACATGTAGAGCGTTGGTACACCCGTGACTGGTTCAAGTATGATGCAGTCAAGGATAACAAGGCCGATGTTGCTGAACTGCGTAAGGCTCTTGAGGCTGCCGTTAAGCGCCAGTTGATGAGTGACGTTCCTTACGGCGTGCTGCTGAGCGGTGGTCTTGACAGTTCTGTCATATCGGCAATAGCAAAGAAAAACGCTGCCCGCCGTATTGAGACCGATGACCAGCAGGAGGCATGGTGGCCGCGTCTGCACTCATTCGCAGTAGGTCTTAAGGGTGCTCCTGACCTGGCCAAAGCCCGTGAGGTTGCCGAACATATAGGTACCGTGCATCATGAGATCAACTACACTGTCCAGGAGGGTCTGGATGCCATACGTGACGTGATATATTTCATAGAGACGTATGATGTCACTACTGTACGCGCCAGCACACCTATGTATCTTCTTGCCCGCGTAATACGCAGCATGGGTATCAAAATGGTACTTAGCGGTGAGGGTGCCGATGAGGTGTTTGGAGGTTATCTCTATTTCCATAAGGCTCCCGATGCACAGGCATTCCATGAGGAGACTGTACGTAAACTCTCCAAACTGCATCTGTATGACTGCCTGCGTGCCAACAAGTCACTTGCCGCATGGGGCGTTGAGGGTAGGGTGCCTTTCCTGGACAAGGAGTTCCTTGATGTGGCAATGCGTCTGAACCCTGAGGCCAAGATGTGTCCGGGCAAGGAGATTGAGAAACGTGTGGTACGTGAGGCTTTTGCCGATATGCTGCCTGAGAGCGTTGCATGGCGACAGAAAGAGCAGTTCAGTGACGGAGTAGGTTACAGTTGGATTGATTCACTTAAGGAGATTACCGCTGCTGCAGTATCAGACGAGCAGATGGCTCATGCTGCCGAAAGGTTCCCGATAAACACTCCCATGAACAAGGAGGAGTATTACTACCGCAGCATATTTGAGGAGCATTTCCCAAGTGAGAGCGCAGCGCGTTGTGTACCCAGTGTTCCCAGTGTAGCCTGCTCAACAGCCGAGGCCCTTAAATGGGATGCAAGTTTCAGCAAACTGAATGATCCAAGCGGCCGTGCAGTAAAGGATGTTCATGAAAACGCTTACAAATAAGCCTTTTAAATATCGGTTTGCTGCCTTAAACATTTTTTTAATGTCATTTTGAGAAAAAATTATGAGAAATAGTTTTCAAATTGCAACATTTATTACTACTTTTGCATCGTTTTTGAAACATAAAGACGAACAAGTCAGTGAAAATGTTGAAAGAATATGGTTTTATATATGCTCTGGAGGTTGGTTTCAACCCTAAGCGTAATGCCGGGAATAATAATTCCGGCAAATGGAACCGTTTTATCAGAAGCATGGCTGTTCTCTCTCCAGCCGGGGAGTAAGCCCAACGGTAAAACTTAAAAAATTTCAAAACAAACATAAAGGCTGGCCCGCTTGGACTGGCCTTTCGTCTTTAATAAGAAACAAGAACAAAAACCAAAAACAATACAATTATGAGTGAACTTAGATTTGATGTGATACAGGATGCTTTCAAGAAGAAGGCTGCTGTAGTGGAGACACCCGCCGTAAAGACATCGGAATATTTCGGTGAGTTGGTGTTCAACCGTGACAAGATGCGCAAGTATCTTGATGACAAGACCTTCAAAGCTATTGTGAACTGCATTGACAATGGCGAGCCTCTGGATCGCAAGACTGCCGATGGCGTTGCTGCCGGTATGAAGACATGGGCAATGGAGCATGGCGTAACACACGTAACACACTGGTTCCAGCCGCTTACTGACGGTACTGCTGAGAAGCATGACTCTTTCATGGAGTATGACGGCAAGGGCGGTATGATTGAGACCTTTGACGGAAAAGCCCTGGCACAGCAGGAACCTGACGCATCATCATTCCCGAGCGGCGGTATCCGCGCCACATTTGAGGCACGCGGTTACACAGCATGGGATCCAACATCACCTGTGTTCATACAGGATGACACTCTCTGCATACCTACCGTATTCATTTCATATACCGGTGAGGCTCTTGACTACAAGACCCCGCTCAAGAAGGCTCTTAAGGCTGTCAGCGATGCTGCAGTACCTATCTGCAAGATGTTTGATCCCAAGGTTAAGAAGGTTTATTCATACCTGGGCTGGGAGCAGGAGTATTTCCTGGTTGATGAGGACCTGTACGCTGCCCGTCCTGACCTGATGCTTACAGGCCGTACACTGATGGGTCATGCATCGTCAAAGAACCAGCAGTTGGATGACCACTACTTTGGTGCTATTCCTTCACGTGTTGCCGCATTCATGCGCGACATTGAGATTGCCGGTTATAAATTAGGTATTCCACTTAAGACACGTCATAACGAGGTTGCTCCTAACCAGTTTGAGCTTGCTCCAATCTACGGTGAGACCAACCTTTCAAATGATCAGAACCAGTTGATGATGAACGTGATGAACAGCATAGCCCGCAAGCACGGATTCGTTGTTCTGTTCCACGAGAAGCCGTTTGACGGAATCAACGGTTCAGGTAAGCACAACAACTGGTCACTGGGTACCGATACCGGCACACTGCTGCTGGCTCCGGGCAAGGATGCTATGGGCAACCTGCAGTTCGTTACATTCTTTGTAAACGTTCTGGCTGCCGTACAGAAGCACAATGACCTGCTCAAGGCCTCTATCGCTACTGCTACCAACGCTCACCGTCTGGGCGCCAACGAGGCACCTCCCGCAATAGTATCTGCATTCTTGGGCCGCACCATGACTGCCGTACTCAAGAAACTGCTTGAGGTTCCGTCAGATACTCCTATTGAGATTGCCGGAAAGAAGGGTAAGTCAGTCGGCCTGGTTGAGATACCTGAGATCTTTGTCGATAACACTGACCGTAACCGTACATCACCGTTCGCATTCACCGGTAACCGTTTTGAGTTCCGTGCCGTTGGTTCAAGCGCAAACTGCGCAGGTGCCATGACAACCCTGAACGCCGCCGTTGCTGAGCAGCTGATTGCCTTCAAGGCAGCCGTTGACAAGGAGATGGCAGCAGGCAAGTCCATGAACATTGCCATCATGGATACCTTGAAGCCCATCATCAAGAGTATTATTGATGTGGTTTGCTTTGACGGTAACGGTTATACCGATGAGTGGAAGGCTGAGGCTAAGCGCCGTGGTCTGGATGTAAGCACCAACGTTCCTGAGATGTTCAAGGCATTCACCACTCCCAAGGCTGTCAAGATGTTTACGGAGATGGGTGTTTACACTGAGAAGGAACTTGAGGCCCGCAATGAGGTTAAGTGGGAGATTTATACCAAGAAGGTACAGATTGAGGCTCGCGTAACAGGCCGTATGGCTCTGAACCACATCATTCCCGCCGCTCTTGCATATCAGACCAAACTGCTCAAGAACATTGACCTGATGAAGGATGTTTACGGTGACAGTTACAAGGAGATGGCAAGCGTAAGCATGGGCTTTGCAGCCAAGATTTCTGAACTGGTTAACCTGCTCAAGAAACAGGTTGATGATATGGTTGAGGCCCGCAAGGTTGCCAACAAGATTGAGGGCGAGTATGAAAAGGCCAAGGCTTATCATGAGATTGCCGAGAGCCTGTTCCCGCTGCGCAAGACCATTGACAAACTTGAAGAGGTGGTTGACAACGATATGTGGCCGCTGCCGAAATATCGTGAACTTCTCTTTATCAACTGATAAAAGCGAGTTGATAATTCTCAATTATAAAAGGGTTGCCGCTTGATCGCGGCACCCTTTACCAAAATAACAGGAGTGTAGATAGTTTTACCATTGCAGTTAATATTTCTATGATTAAGACACGTGGATTATATGATCCCCAGAACGAGCATGATGCCTGCGGTATAGGTATGATGGTTGACCTGAAGGGAAACAAGACGCATGAACTTGTTGACAGTTCTCTGACTATTCTTGAGAATATGAAGCACCGTGGTGCCGAGGCTGCAGACAACAAGTCAGGCGATGGCGCCGGAATCCTTCTGCAGATACCTCATGAGTTCATTCTCTTGCAGGGTATCCCGGTACCCGAAAGACTTAAATACGGTACAGGACTTGTGTTCCTGCCCAAGGACAAGGAACTCAGAGAGAAATATCTTGATATTATCCGTGAGGAAGTAGCCAAGGCAGGACTCCAACTTACGCATGTTCGTGAGGTTCCGGTAAACAGCGGCATTCTGGGTGATGCGGCACGTGCTACCGAGCCTTTCACTGTACAGATCTTTGTAACCGGCTCATCAGAGCAGGAGGGTCTTGAAACCCTGCTTTACAAGATCCGCAAGCATGTGGAACAGAGGATAAATGACGGCGATTTTTATATAGTTTCACTGTCAAGCCGAATAATGGTATATAAGGGAATGCTTACCTCTACACAACTCAGGGAGTATTATCCTGATCTGAGCAGTCCTTTCTTTACCAGTGCCATAGCAATGGTACACTCCCGTTTCAGTACCAACACATTCCCCACCTGGTCACTTGCCCAGCCGTTCAGAATGCTGGCTCACAATGGTGAGATCAACACCATTCGCGGAAACCGCGGCTGGATGGAAGCCCGTGAGAGCGTGCTCACATCAAAGGCTCTGGGTGAGGTAAGTGATATTCATCCTATTGTACAGCCCGGTATGAGTGACTCGGCATCATTTGACAATGTGCTGGAGTTCTTTGTACGTTCAGGCATGTCACTGCCTCATGCAATGGCTATGATGATTCCTGAATCATTCAATGAAAAAAACCCCATAAGCGAGAAACTCAAGGCTTTCTACGAGTACCATTCAATTCTTATGGAACCGTGGGACGGTCCTGCAGCAATGCTCTTTACCGATGGCCGCTATGCCGGTGGCATGCTTGACCGTAACGGTCTGCGTCCTGCACGCTATCTTATTACCGATGACGGTAAACTGATAATGGCTTCAGAGACCGGCACCATTCAGGTTGACGCTACCAAGGTTATAGAAAAAGGTAAGTTGCAGCCCGGTAAGATACTGCTGGTTGATACCGATAACGGTACAATTATACGCAATGATGAGATTAAGAACGCGCTGGCCAGCGAGTGCCCTTACAGAGACTGGCTCTCAGAGGGCAGGGTGGAACTGGCCAAACTCAAGAGCGGACGCAAGGCCGAGGATTCAGTTCCTGACTTTACACGTCGCCTGAGAGCATTTGATTATACACGTGAAGATATAGACCGTGTGATTGTTCCCATGTGCCAGACGGCTCAGGAGCCGCTCTCATCAATGGGTAACGATACACAGTTGGCGGTACTTTCAGACCGTCCGCAACTGCTGTTCAACTATTTCCGTCAGCAGTTTGCCCAGGTTACGAACCCGCCTATTGACCCGATACGTGAGGAACTTGTAATGTCACTGACCGAGTACATCGGCGCCGTAGGCATGAACATTCTTACCCCGAGCGAGGGTCACTGCAAGATGGTACGTCTGCCGCAGCCTGTCCTGACAAACACTGAACTTGACACGCTGCGCAACATTCGTTATAAGGGATTCAACACTGAGATTCTTCCAATCCTTTTTGAAAAGTCCCAGGGCGCCAAGGGTATGGCCGATGCCATTGATGATCTGTGCCACAAGGCAGAGAAATCAGTTGAAGCAGGTATCAACTACATAATCCTGAGTGACCGCGGCATTGATGATACACATGCTGCTATTCCTTCACTGCTTGCCGTAAGTGCAATTCACCACTATCTGGTATCAGTCCAGAAGCGTGTTCAGACTGCTTTGATTGTTGAAAGCGGTGAGATACGTGAGGTGATGCATGCAGCCCTGCTGCTCGGTTACGGTGCAAGCGCAGTGAACCCGTATATGGCATTTGCCGTAATTGATGACCTGGTAAAAAAGGGAGAGATTCAACTTGATGTTGAGACCGCACGTCACAACTACATCAAGGCTATTGACAAGGGCCTTAAGAAGATACTCAGTAAGATGGGTATCAGCACCATCCGCTCTTACCGCGGTGCCAAGATATTTGAGGCTATCGGTCTGAGCCAGGAACTTCTTTCAAAGTATTTTGGTACAGCATCATCGACCATCGGCGGTGTTACGCTTGAGGGTATTGCAAAAGATGCCGAGCGTATGCACGCCCAGGGATTCAGTGCAGATGAGCCGGCCGATGTGCTGCCGTTCATCGGTCAGTATGCATTCCGCAAGGACGGAATACGTCACGCATGGACACCTGAGGCTATCTCAACACTGCAACTTGCCACACGTCTGGGCAGTTACAAGAAGTTCCAGGAGTTCTGCTCTATAATTGATAACAAGAAGGATCCGCTGTTCCTGCGTGATTTCTTCAAGTTCAAGACTAACCCGATATCAATTGATGAGGTTGAACCTGCATCAAATATCGTGAAGCGTTTCATAGGTGCCGCAATGTCATTCGGTGCCATAAGCAAGGAGGCTCATGAGGCTATAGCAATAGCACTTAACACTCTTGAATCACGCAGCAACACCGGTGAGGGCGGTGAGGACAGCGAGCGTTTCCACAACACTGTTGACGGCGTTTCACTGAGCAGCAAGATCAAGCAGGTGGCATCGGGCCGATTCGGCGTAACAGCCGAGTATCTGGTAAATGCCAAGGAGATACAGATCAAGATTGCACAGGGCGCAAAGCCAGGTGAGGGCGGTCAGTTGCCCGGCTTCAAGGTGAACGAGATTATTGCCCGTACACGTAACTCAATTGCCGGTATTTCACTGATTTCACCTCCGCCACATCACGATATCTACTCAATTGAGGATCTGGCACAACTTATATTTGACCTTAAGAACGTCAACCCCGAGGCCAAGATCAGCGTCAAACTGGTGGCTGAGAGCGGCGTAGGTACCATTGCAGCCGGTGTGGCCAAGGCCAAGGCTGACCTGGTGGTTATATCAGGTTCTGAGGGCGGCACAGGCGCATCACCCGCATCATCAATACGTTATGCAGGCGTTTCACCTGAGATTGGCTTGTCAGAGACACAGCAGACACTTGTCCTGAATGACCTGCGCAAGGAGATTGAGGTTCAGGTTGACGGTCAGTTAAAGACCCCGCGTGATGTCATATCAATGGCTCTGCTGGGTGCCGGTGAATTCGGATTCGGAACTGCACAACTTATCGTACTGGGCTGCCTACTCATGCGTAAGTGCCACACCAATGCATGCCCTGTAGGCGTTGCCACACAGGATCCCGCACTGAGGGCCAAGTTCCGCGGTCACAGCCAGTACCTTATCAATTACTATACTTTCCTGGCACAGGGCGTAAGGGAACTGCTTGCACAACTCGGTTTCAAGCGCTTTGAGGATATCATCGGTCGTACAGATCTCATAGAGATAGACAGCACCAAGTTTACAGAAAAGACCTCTCATCTTGATTTCAGCAAACTGCTGACCAAGATTGACGGTGAACTCTTCAAGACCAAGGAGCAGCATCACCTTATTGACGATGTACTTGACCGCAAGATTATTGCTGACAGCAAGAGCGTTCTTGACAATGGCGGTAAGGTATATCTCAAGTATGACATAATCAACACCAACCGTTCAGCAGGCGCAATGCTCTCAGGTGAGGTTGCCAAGCGTTACGGTCATGACGGACTTGAGGACGGCTCAATCAATGTTGAATTCAAGGGTTCTGCAGGTCAGAGTTTCGGCGCATTCCTTATGAAGGGTGTGAACTTTAAACTTGAGGGAGAGGCCAATGACTATGTCGGCAAGGGCCTGTCAGGCGGTCGCATAGCAATACAGCCTTTTGCAGGAACAAAGTATGAGGCATCAGAAAACATCATAGCAGGTAACACAATACTGTATGGTGCTACCAGCGGTGAGATTTTCATCAACGGCCGTGTAGGTGAGCGTTTTGCAGTACGTAACTCAGGTGCCACTGCAGTCGTTGAAGGAACAGGTGATCACTGCTGCGAGTATATGACCGGTGGTCGCGTGGTTGTGCTTGGCACTACAGGAAGGAACTTTGCAGCCGGTATGTCAGGTGGTCTGGCCTACGTCTGGGACAAGAACCATGACTTTGACTACTACTGTAATATGGATATGATTGAACTTGACCTCATTGAGGACAAGGCCGGTCGTGATGAACTGCGCGGTCTCATTGAGAAACACTATAAATATACCGGTTCAGCACTTGCCAAGAAGATGCTTGACAACTGGGAACAGTATGTTGGTGAGTTCATTCAGGTTACTCCTATTGAGTACCGCCGCATACTGCAGGAGGAGAGGATGAAGGCGCTGCAGCAGAAGATTGACAATGTTCAGCGTGATTATTGATTTTAAGTAAGATTCTACTATGGGAAATCCAAGAGCTTTCTTGACCGTACCAAGACAGGACGCCGGTCATAGACCAATACATGAGAGAATCGCTGATTTCAGTGAGGTTGAGCAGACCCTGAATGACAGCAGCCGTCAGTTGCAGGCATCACGCTGCATGGATTGCGGTGTTCCGTTCTGCCACTGGGCATGCCCGCTGGGCAACAAACAGCCGGAATGGCAGGATGCTGTCTATAAAGGCAAGTGGGAACTGGCATACAAACTGCTCTCCGCAACCAATGACTTTCCGGAGTTTACCGGCCGTATCTGCCCGGCACTCTGCGAGAAGAGTTGCGCTCTGAATCTGTGCATTGATGCTCCTGTAACAATCCGTGAGAACGAGTGCTCAATAATTGAACATGCATACCGTGAGGGTTATGTCAAGCCCAAGACATATGCACGCAACGGCAAAAAGGTGGCTATCATTGGTGCAGGTCCTGCCGGACTCTCTGCATCAGTGCGCCTTAACTGCCTGGGTTATGACGTAACGCTGTTTGACAAGATGCCGTCGGCCGGTGGTCTGGTACGTTACGGAATACCAAACTTCAAACTTGACAAGTACGTGATTGACCGCCGTATGGCTATCATGGAGCAGGAGGGTATCAAGTTCAAGTTCAACACCATGGTTGACCTGAACAAACTGCCCGAGGGCTTTGACGCATATATCATATCAAACGGTACACCTACCGCACGTGACCTTAAGATTCCCGGACGTGAACTCAAGGGCGTATATTTTGCCCTTCAGATGCTTACACAGCAGAACCTGCGTCTGGCAGGTAAGGAATTCAGCCCTGAAGAGACCGTATCGGCCAAGGGCAAGAAGGTGCTGGTGATTGGTGGCGGTGATACCGGTAGCGACTGCATAGGTACATGTCATCGTCAGGGTGCCGTAAGCGTTACTCAGATTGAGATCATGCCCAAGCCGCCGGTAGGATACAACCCCGCAACACCCTGGCCGCAGTGGCCTAACATTCTCAAGACCACAACAAGTCATGAGGAGGGTTGCGAGCGTCGCTGGTGCCTTACTTCAAACAAGTTCCTTGATGACGGCAAGGGTAACCTTAAGGGTGTTGAGGTTGAGACTGTAGAGTGGGTACCGGATCCTAACGGTGGCCGCCCGCAGATGAAACTGACCGGCAACAAGGAGATAATAGAGTGTGATATGGTGCTGCTGGCAATGGGATTCCTTAAGCCTGAGCATCCGCAGTACGCTGAGAACGTGTTCCTGGCTGGTGATGCCAAGAACGGTGCCAGCCTTGTGGTCCGCGCTCTTGCCAGTGGCCGTGAAGTTGCCGCCCAGGTTGATGCATATCTCAAGACCAAATGATATGGGTGTTATAAGATTTACAAAGATGCAGGGACTTGGCAATGACTATATCTATGTCAATGTCATGGAATACCACATCAGCAATCCTGAAAAGTTCTCCATACGCTGGAGTGACCGCCGTAAAGGAATAGGCTCTGACGGACTTATCATGATAGGTAAGTCTGCCATTGCTGATTTCAGCATGAGGATATTCAATGCCGACGGCTCTGAGGCCCGCATGTGCGGCAACGGAGCACGTTGTGTTGGCAAATACCTCTATGAGAAGGGGCTCACATCAAAAACAGAGATAAAACTGGATACACTCTCAGGCATCAAGATACTGAAACTGAATCTTGGTCCTGACGGCAAGGTTGATACGGTGACCGTCAATATGGGCAAGGGGCTGCCTTTAAAGGTGAATCATGGTGAAGGAACACTTGTGGGTGAGAAACTCAACGTAGGTGAAGGTCCCACCATCTGCACAGCCATTGATATGGGCAACCCGCATCTTGTCATGTTTGTCAAGGATGCTGAAAAAGCCCGTGTAGCCGAAGTAGGTTCACTTATGGAGCATCATAAGATGTTTCCGGACCGCGCCAACATAGAATTTGCACAGGTTCTTGACCGCAAGCACATACGTATGCGCGTATGGGAACGCGGCAGTGGCATAACTTTTGCATGTGGAACAGGTGCATGCGCTACGGCGGTTGCATCGGCCATGCAGGGATACACAGACCCTGAAGGTTGTGATGTGATAATGGATGGCGGTACGCTTACGGTTTCATGGAACCCTGATACCAAAGAAGTCCTGATGACCGGCGCTGCTGAATTTGTATTTGAAGGTACTGTAACTGAATAAGATACATGATAAAAGCAAATCTGAATTTTTCAAAATTGCCACAGCGATACCTGTTTCTGGATATTGCCAAGAGGGTAGCGGCATTCAGTGAGAAACACCCCGATGCAGATATCATCCGCATGGGCATAGGTGATGTAACCAAACCGCTGGCTCCTGCCGTAATAGAGGCCATGCATAAGGCTGTCGATGACTGCGCAGAATCGGCCACCTTTCACGGTTACGGCCCGGAACGCGGTTATAAGTGGCTCAGAGAGGCAATTGTAAAAGGTGATTACGCTCCGCTTGGAGTTCAAATGGATCCCGATGATATTTTTATAAATGACGGCGCCAAGAGTGATACCGGCAACATAGGTGACATACTTGCACCCGGTACAGTGGTAGGCATTACAGACCCTGTTTATCCCGTATATGTTGACACCAACCTTATGCGCGGCAATGTAATAAAGTACATTACCTGCAGTGCAGAGAACGGTTTTACGGGCGATATTCCAACAGAAAAGTTGGATGTAATCTACCTTTGCTACCCGAATAACCCCACAGGTGCCGTGATAACCCGCAGCAAGTTGAAACAATGGGTTGACTACGCTCTTGAGGCCGGTGCTCTCATCATGTATGATTCAGCATATGAAGCATTCATCCGCAATACCGATATCCCGCATTCCATCTATGAAATAGAGGGTGCCAGACAGTGCGCCATAGAGTTCCGCAGTTTCTCCAAGACAGCAGGATTTACAGGAGTAAGATGCGGTTATACCGTTATCCCTCAGGAACTTATGGTAAAAGATGAAAGCGGCCAAAAGGTAAATCTGAACGCCCTCTGGGAACGCCGCCAAAGTTGCAAGTTCAACGGCGCCTCATACATCTCCCAGTGCGGAGCCCTTGCCGTATATTCCGACCAAGGCCGAGCCCAAACCCGAGCCACCATTGACTACTACCTTGAGACTGCCCGTATCGTACGTGAGAGCATGCAGGAGATAGGATTGAATCCACAAGGAGGCGAGAATGCACCATATATTTGGGCTCAGACACCTGGTGGCATGGATTCATGGGAATTCTTTGACATGCTGTTGGAAAAAGCCCAGGTAGTTGTAACCCCCGGCAGCGGTTTCGGTCCCGCCGGCCAAGGTTATTTCCGAATAACCTCCTTCGCCGACCGCCAGAGAACAATAGAAGCAATGGAAAGATTTAAAAACATGATATAGTATGCATAAAAACTATTATATGGTCTCCAAACCCGTCGCCACCCTCGGCGCGTCAGAGGGAGGGGCCCGCTCCGAAGGAGTGGGAGGGATAGGCCCCTTTGGGGCCGTAGGTTGGGAGATCATATAATAGTTTTTATATGATAAAATAATAATGGAAAGAGAAGCAGTACTTATCCTAGAAGACGGAACAAGTTATAAAGGCCGCTCGTTCGGATATGAAAAATCCGTATCGGGCGAACTTGTGTTCTATACAGCCATGACGGGCTATCCGGAGAGCCTAAGCGACCCGTCATACAAAGGCCAGATCCTTGTGCCTACATTCCCCCTGATAGGCAACTACGGAGTGCCCGGTGACGAGACAGTCAATGGAATTTCAAAGTTTTACGAGTCGGACAGAATCCAGTGTTCGGCTCTTGTCATAGCCCAGTATTCGGCCGAGTACAGCCACTGGGATTCAGCCAAGAGCCTGGGCGAATGGCTCAAAAAATGGCAGGTACCAGGTATATACGGCATTGATACAAGGGCACTTACCAAGCGTCTTAGAGAGAAAGGCGCCATGCTTGGCAAGATAGTGTTCGGCGATGAGGACATTCCGTTCTATGATCCCAACAAGGACAATCTGGTAGCACAGGTATCATGCCCCGAGATCAGGCACTACGGAAACGGCAAGTACAAGGTGCTCATGGTTGACTGCGGAATGAAGAACAACATTCTGCGCTGCCTGCTTGACTACGATGTTCAGATTAAGCGCGTTCCATGGGATTATGATTTCAGTAATGAGGATTATGACGGCCTGTTCATTTCAAACGGCCCCGGTGATCCCGCCATGTGCACTAAAACAGTGGAGCATATACGTGAGGCCCTTAAGCAGGACCGCCCAATTATGGGTATCTGCCTTGGCAATCAGTTGCTTGCTTTGGCAGCCGGTGCCAAGACCTACAAACTCAAGTACGGTCACCGCGGACACAACCAGACAGTACGCATACCCGGTACCCACAAGTGCTTTGTGACATCACAGAACCACGGTTTTGCCATTGATGACAACACTCTGCCTGCTGACTGGGAGCGTATGTTCGAGAATCTGAATGACGGTACCAATGAGGGAATTAAGCACAAGACCAAGCCTTTCTTCTCAACCCAGTTCCATCCTGAGGCATCAAGCGGTCCTACCGATACAGGTAACCTGTTCGGCGTGTTCGTTGAAAACATGAAACAATACTCAAAGAAATGATGCTATGGAAGATGTAAAGAGAGTACTTGTGCTCGGTTCAGGAGCACTCAAGATAGGTCAGTCAGGTGAGTTTGACTATTCAGGATCACAGGCCCTGAAGGCTCTGCGTGAGGACGGCAAGTTCACAATCCTAATAAATCCCAATGTGGCTACGGTCCAGACATCAGAGGGTGTGGCAGATGCCATATATTACCTGCCCATCACTCCCGCATTTGTGGAGAAGGTTATCCAGAAGGAGCATCCTGACGGCATAATGCTTGCATTCGGCGGTCAGACCGCCCTTAACTGCGGCGTGGAACTCTACAAGAGCGGTATTCTGGAGAAATACGGTATCAAGGTGCTTGGAACTCCGGTTCAGGCCATCATAAACACTGAGGACCGTGAACTCTTTGCCGATATGATGCGCTCCATCGGCGTCAAGACACCTCGCAGTGAGGCCGTGAACAACATGGAGGAGGCACTGAAGGTCGTAAAGGAGATAGGTTATCCCGTTATCGTACGTGCCGCCTATACACTTGGCGGTCTTGGATCAGGTTTCTGCTCCAATGATGAGGAACTCAAGAAAGTTGCAGCAAGTGCATTCTCATATTCACCCCAGATACTTGTTGAGGAGTCACTAAAGGGCTGGAAGGAGATTGAGTACGAGGTTGTGCGTGACCGTTATGACAACTGCATCACAGTCTGCAACATGGAGAACTTTGACCCGCTGGGCATACATACAGGTGAGAGCGTGGTGGTGGCTCCGTCACAGACACTCAGTGACCATGAGTATCATAAACTGCGCCGTATAGCAATTGATATAATCCGTCACGTGGGCATAGTGGGAGAGTGCAACGTTCAGTATGCGCTGGACCCCAACTCTGATGATTACCGTGTGATTGAGGTGAATGCCCGTCTGAGCCGTTCATCGGCCCTGGCATCAAAGGCTACCGGTTATCCTTTGGCATTCGTTGCTGCAAAACTGGGCTTAGGCTACGGTCTGGATGAAATTCCCAATTCCGTGACCAAGGTTACATCGGCCTGCTTTGAACCCGCCCTGGACTATGTAGTCTGCAAGATACCGCGCTGGGATCTGGGTAAGTTTGAGGGCGTGTCACGTCTGATAGGTTCCAGCATGAAGTCTGTGGGTGAGATCATGTCTATAGGCCGTACCTTTGAGGAGGCTATCCAGAAGGGTATGCGTATGATAGGTCAGGGCCTGCACGGATTTGTATGCAACAACGTGCATGTGCCAGATATTGAGGCTGAACTGTGCAATCCTACAGACCGCCGTCTGCCGGCCATTGAGCAGGCTTTTGCACAGGGCTATACCGTTGATAAACTGCATGAACTGACCAAGATTGACAAGTGGTTCCTGTGCCGCTTGGCAAACATTCACAATATCAAGGAGCAACTGGCTGCTGCCGGCAGTCTTGACAAGGTTTCTGAAGACCTGTTGCGTGAAGCCAAATGCATGGGATTCAGTGATTATCAGATAGGTAAACTTACCATAAAAGGTGATGAGTTGAATCCTCATGAGAAACAGGCTGCCGTACGTAAGTTCCGTAAGGGCCTTGGCATTCTGCCGGTTGTAAAGCAGATTGATACGCTTGCCGGTGAGTATCCCGCCTTTACCAATTACCTCTATCTGACATATAACGGCTCAGAGAATGATGTTGAGTTTGAGCAGGACGGCAAGTCTGTGGTTGTGCTGGGTAGCGGTGCGTACCGTATAGGATCAAGCGTTGAGTTTGACTGGTGCGGTGTGGCTGCAGTGCGCAAGATCCAGGAGATGGGTTATCGCGCTGTAATGATTAACTACAACCCTGAGACCGTAAGTACTGATTACGATACATGTGACCGTCTGTTCTTTGATGAACTGACTCTGGAGCGTGTTCTTGATATATGTGACCTGGAGACTCCCAAGGGCGTTATAGTATCAACAGGCGGACAGATTCCAAACAACCTGGCTCTGCTGCTTGACCATGAGGGCGTGAACATTCTTGGTACATCGGCCAAGTCAATTGATATGGCAGAGGACCGTCAGAAATTCTCTGAGATGTGTGACTCTCTGGGTATTGACCAACCGCGCTGGAAAGAGCTTACCAGCATGGATGATATCTGGAGTTTTGTCGATGAGGTGGGGCTGCCCGTGCTTATCCGTCCTTCATACGTGCTCTCAGGTGCTGCAATGCGTGTGGTTACTGACCGCAAGGAACTTGAGACCGCACTCAACAATGCGGCTGTGGTAAGCCAGGAACATCCGGTTGTGGTGACTGAGTTCCTGCAGCGTGCCAAGGAGGTTGAGATAGATGCTGTGGCTCAGAACGGCGTAATCAAGTGCTACGCCATAAGTGAGCATATTGAGTTTGCCGGAGTGCACTCAGGTGATGCTACGGTGGTGTTCCCGGCACAGAAACTGTACTATGAGACCATACGTCAGATCAAGAAGATATCCAAGAAGATTGCCGGTGCCCTGAACATATCAGGACCCTTCAATATCCAGTTCCTGGCCAAGGAGAACAGCATCAAGGTTATCGAATGCAATCTTCGCGCATCACGTTCGTTCCCGTTCGTATCAAAGATTACCAAGTTCAACTTTATCGGTATGGCCACAGAGATAATGCTGGGCAAGGAGGTTGAGCCTTTCGGCAAGACATTTGCCGATATTGACTATGTTGGTGTAAAGTGCTCACAGTTCTCATTTGCACGTCTGCTCAAGGCTGATCCGATACTGGGCGTGGACATGGCATCGACCGGTGAGGTTGCCTGTGTAGGTGACAACTACCATGAGGCTCTGCTCAAGAGTATGATTTCTGTGGGAACACGTGTTCCGTCAAAGGATAAGGGCATTCTGCTGTCATCGGGCCCAACCAAGTCAAAGATTGACCTGCTGGATGCCGCCCATATCCTGCATGACTACGGCTATAAGATTTATGCTACCAGCGGTACCGCCAAGTTCCTTGAGGAGAACGGAATAACCGTGCAGGAGGTGTTGCACTGGCCTGATTCTGAGGAGAAACCTAATGTGATAGACTATATGCGCGGCGGTAAGATTGACCTGGTGATCAACATTCCCAAGAACAATACCCAGCGTGAGTTGCAGAACGGCTACCAGATAAGGCGTACTGCTGTTGACTTCAATATTCCGCTTATCACAAACGCCCGTCAGGCAAGTGCATTCATTTATGCGTTCTGCAAGATTGGTGTTGACGGATTGGCTATTAAGCGCATTGACGAATATATTTAATCTTATATAGATATGGAAGAGCTGCATCATGAGTGTGGAGTATTTGGTATTTACGGGGTGGAAAACGCCGCGCAGTATGCCTATTATGCGTTGCACAGTTTGCAGCATCGCGGTCAGCAGGGTTGCGGAATAGTTTCGGCCGATGCTGACGGTCAGTTCCATCTGCACAAGGGGGCCGGCCTGGTGATAGAGATATTCGGTGAGAAGCATCTGGATGAACTTACCGGTAACATTGCCATAGGTCATGTGCGTTATCCCACTACCAATGTGGGCGGTCTGGAGAATATTCAACCTTTTACATTCCATCATTATACGGGCAATTTTGCCATTGCTCATAATGGTAACATAATCAACTCCAAGGAGTTGCGTATGTATCTGGAGCGCCGTGGCAGCCTGCTTCAGACTACATCGGACAGTGAGTTGTTTGCCCATCTCATCAAGAAAGACCCCACTGAGGAGGATCGTATAACCAACCTGATCAACGCCCTGAATATGATTGAAGGCGCTTTCTCATTGGTTATTATGACTCCCAACCGCATCTATGCCTGCCGTGACAAATACGGATTTCATCCGCTTTCAATAGCAAAACTGGGTGAAGGCTATGTGGTGGCCAGTGAGACCTGTGCTTTTGATGCCATAGGCGCTGAGTTTATACGTGATGTCAACCCCGGTGAGATTATTTCAATTGACCATCACGGCATACGCTCAAATGATTACTCCAAACTCAAGAGCAACCGTATGTGCGTAATGGAGTACATCTATTTTGCACGTCCTGACAGCGATATAGAGGGCTGCAATGTCCACTCGTTCCGCAAACTTTCAGGCCGTCTGCTATATGAGGAGTGCCCGATTGATGCCGATATCGTGGTGGGTGTGCCTGATTCAAGCCTCAGTGCCGCCATGGGTTACGCTGAGGCCAGTGGCATTCCGTATGAGATGGGCCTGCTCAAGAGCAAATATGTGGGCCGCACGTTCATTCAGCCTAAGCAGGAACTGCGTGACAAGGGCGTCAAAATGAAACTTTCACCTGTGCGCAGCATTGTGAACGGCAAGCGGGTGATACTTATTGATGACTCCATTGTGCGCGGCACTACATCACGTCAGATTGTGCGTATGCTGCGTGAGGCAGGTGCCACTGAGGTGCACGTCTGCATTGCCAGCCCCAAGTACGCGTATCCCTGCTACTACGGTGTTGATACCGGCACCTACGATGAACTTATCGGTGCGAGCCATACTGTTGAGGAGATTCGTGAGTACATAGGTGCAGACTCACTGTACTATCTGTCACTTGAGGCACTCTACAAATCATCGGGACGCTCCATGGATAAGTGTGCTCTTTGCACCGCCTGCTTTAATGGTGATTATCCCACCAACCTCTACGCTCACACTGACGACCGCAAGTAATCTCTCGCAGATAATGCAATTGGGGACAGTCCCCTTTTGCACTGTTTTAAGTTGTTGATAACTAAATGCAAAATGATGCAAAAGGGGACTGTCCCCAATTGCATCATTTTGTTACCTTTGCACTATGGGAAAGTTCAGTATTATAATTAAGTCTTCGATTTTAGCAGGTATCTGCATTGGTATAGCAGGATTCGGGTTTCTGGCTCTTGGCGGTGTAGTGGGAGCGGTAATGTTCGCTTTCGGACTGATTACAGTAGTTTGTTACAAACTAAAATTGTACACCGGTACTGCCGGGTTTATTGAGAAGGGACAGGTTGGTGATTTGCTGCTGATCCTGATTGGCAATATAATAGGTTGCCTGCTTGTGGCTTTGCTTGCCAGAGTATCGCCGATGCCGCTGCAGGAGGCTGCCCAGAAAATTCTGGCCGGCCGTCTGGCTATAGGTCCTGTACGTGCAGGTCTGCTCGCCATAGGTTGCGGATTCCTCATGACCACGGCTGTAACGTTTGCCCGCCGTAACCAATGGCTGCCGCTGCTTTTTGCAGTACCTATGTTTATCTTATGCGGATTCCCGCACTGTATAGCCGATGCGTTTTACTATCTGACTGTTCCTTTCAGTTTCATTAAAGAGAATCTGGGGAGTGTGCTGATACTGTACGTTTGTCTGGTCATTGGCAATTTCATAGGTTGCAACCTCTACCGGTTGATCATGATAGGTGAGGAGAAGGTATAACCAAACAGCCCGACCTCCCGGTCAGGCTGTTCGAACTATTAACCCTAAACTTATGAAAATCAAATATCTTTGTGTATTTACATTGCTTTTCTTACGTCGTTCGTAATTTAGATTCCAAAAATACAAAAAGGTTAAGTGATTAAGTTAATCAATTATACTCAATTAACATAACGATTAACATTATTATGCGCGTAAAAATAGCCATAATAAAAAGTAAATCAGCAATATAAATAAATTATTGCTGATTTTTACTTTTAACTATAGATTGTCAATTTGTAAACTATAATAGTTCCTTTTGTGCTATTGTACTAGTAAATCTGTGACGGCGTGTTTGCGGTTTTTGACTCCGCTTTTAAATAGAGGTCAAATATGTTTTTGCCTGTCCAGCGGTTGGTGGGGATATCGGCTTCATTCAGTGTGGCGTCAAGTATTGACGGGCGATTCTCAAAAGCCATTTCAACAAATGAACAGAAAATATCGGTTGATCCCGGTAGCCAGCATGAAACTTCATGATAGTTGCCTTCACAGCGAATAGTCCAGTGATTGAAATTCTGTTTGTCCATAACCTTATCAATCTTGCTTGCACCGCGCATCTTGGGCTGGAACGGCATTCCGAATGACTTATATGATACAATCCTGTCTTTTGTTCCGTGAAACATCAGAGTAGGTGCCGGAGGTGTCTTGTACTTGAGATCCTTTTTTTTGCATAACAGGCCGCCTGCATATGGCACCACGGCGGCAGGTTTCCATCCTTGCGGCAGCGAACTTGCAGTGGGTTGCGAGTTTGCTCTGGCGTGATCAAGTTCCAGTACGGTTACTGCTCCTGCAGAGTTGCCGGTAAGCACAACACGTTCAGTGTTTATGTCAAGCATATCGGCATTGTTGCATATCCATTCTATTGCATCGGAGCAGTCTTCAATAGCCAGGTCTATGCACTTTCTGAACATGGCCGTGTATTTAAAGAGACTGTTGTGCTCTGATACAAGTTGCTGGTCACGCAACCCCAGTCGGTAATCTATGGATATGACGGTAAAACCGCGCTCTAAAAGCGGTTCGGCAGACTGCCTGATATAAAGGTTGTCACGGGTACCCAGATAGAAACCTCCTCCGAACAGGACCACTACACAGGCTTTGTCTGCACGCGGATTGGCAGGTTTATATACATCCAGATACAGTACAGAGTCACGCGTGGAATACATGTATGTCTTGGGGGCGGGCAGATTGCTGCTCTGTGCTGAGACTGTACTTGCTGTCATGCTACAGAACAGCAAAGCCAGGATTGAATGCTTTATTATTGTGCTTACTTTTCTCATACTTGCAACATTGATATCACAAATATAATTAAATCACACAGAAATCACAGAACCAGAGAAATATTTTTAGACCACGATTTTTCATCCCACAAGATATATTCGTGGCAATTCGTGTAATTCGTGGTCAATTCTTCTTATTTCTGTGATTTCCGTGTTTTCTGTGTGAATTTTAAAATAAATGTTTTCTGTGTGATATGTGCGGGAATATATTATTTTTGCAGTATTAATATACAATGATTATGAAACGAAATCTACTTGTAGCGATATTGCTGATGGCAGTAACATGCGTATGGGCCGATGAGGGAATGTGGATGCTGCCCACACTCAAGAAAATGAACCGTACCGACATGAAGAAACTGGGTCTTAACATCAGTGTATCAGATATTTATAATGAGAAAAAAGCGTCAATCAAGGATGCCGTAGTTCATTTTGGCAGTGGCTGTACAGCCGAGATAATATCCGAGCGCGGATTGTTGGTAACCAATCATCACTGCGGCTATTCAAGCATTCAGGGGTTGTCAACGCCTGAGCACAACTATCTTGAGGATGGATTCTGGGCTATGAGCCAGAATGAGGAGATACCTGTTCCCGGCTTGACAGTGACTTTCTTGCAGAGTATGACCGATGTTACCGGAATGGATCAGAAGAAGGTTGATGCCTTGATTGAGAAAATAAAGAATGAGAATCCGGACTGTCAGGTTCAGGTGACCGGTTTTTACAATGATAATCAGCGTTATATCATAGTCAATAAGACATATCGTGACGTGCGTTTTGTTGGTGCGCCGCCTGCATCGGCCGGAAAATTCGGAGGTGAGACCGACAACTGGATGTGGCCGCGCCATACCTGTGATTTCTCTATGTTCCGCGTTTATACTGACCGTGACGGCAATCCGGCAGATTACAGTGAGGATAATGTTCCGTTGCGTCCCAAGCGTTTCCTGAGCATTTCACTCAAGGGTATGGATGAGGGTGATTTTGCCATGATTATGGGCTATCCCGGTCGTACTCAGCGATTCCAGACAGCAGCCCAGTTGGAGCAGATGATTGAGGTGCAGGATGTGCGCATTGCCGCCCGTACTGTGCGTCAGGATGTAATGTGGAAGGGCATGCGTTCAAATGACACCATCAGCCTGAAATATGCCAACAAGTATGCGTCATCATCAAACGGATGGAAAAAATGGCGTGGCATGCGTCAGTCTTTCGCTGACCTTGACGTAATAAACCGTCAGCGCCAGAAAGAGGCCGATTTTATGGAGTGGGTGAGTGCCAAGCCCAAACGTGCCGCCAAATATACCGGAGTGTTGGATGATATTGAAAGGTCAGTTAAGGCAAACACCGAGTATAATCTTAGGAACTCACTTTATAGTGAAAGCCTGGGCAATATTGAACTGCTTAAAATTTCACAACTGAGAGGCACTGAAAGGGAATCATTCTACCGCAACTACAGTCCGTCACTTGACCTTGACATAACAAAGGCTATGATAGACTTTTATATGAAGAATGCCAACCCAGGTGATTCACTTGACCTGTCAGACCTGAACGTTGATACGCTGTTTACCTACAGCGTTTATGCTGATTCGGCAAAACTGAACTCCATGGCCGGTCAGAATCTCTCTGATGACCCGGCTGCACAACTGAATGCCAAACTCCGTAAAGCCCGCAGCCGTATCAATGCATCATACTCATATGATGCCGCAAGTGTGCGTGATTCGGCATCAAAAGTGTTCACGGCCGGTCTGATGGAGTGGAACAAGGGTGCCAAATCTTATCCCGATGCAAACTCCACCTGCCGCCTTACATACGGAACCGTAAAGGGTTATACCACTAAGGAGGGCAAGAAATATGACTTTTACACCTCAATGCAGGGCGTAATAGACAAGGAGGACCCCAATAATTATGAGTTCCGCGTGCCTGCCCGACAAAAAGAACTGTTTGAGAAACGTGATTTTGGGCAGTATGCCGGCCCAGACGGTGACGTTCCGGTATGTTTCCTGACAAATCTTGATATTACCGGCGGAAACTCAGGCAGCCCTGTTATGGATGCCGACGGCAACCTGATAGGCTTGGCCTTTGACGGCAACTGGGAGTCAATGAGCAGTGATGTGATATACGAGCCGGAACTGACCCGTTGCATCTGTGTTGATATACGCTATGTGCTGTGGATGATGGATAAGTTCGGTGGTGCGGGATATCTGCTCGATGAAATGAATATTGTGAAATAAATCATTGATTATCAGTAATATATTTGTTGGTTTTTAAAGTTTGGTATTATGGAAAAGAAGAGAATTGTTGTGCTTAGCGGATCCGGTATAAGCGCTGAGAGCGGGATAGCCACGTTCCGCGGTGGAAACGGCCTTTGGGATAATGAACCTGTTGAGGCTGTAGCAACTGTTGACGGCTGGTACCGTGATCCGGCAAGAGTGTTGCGTTTCTACAATGAACGGCGTGCGCAATTGGCAACAGTTGAGCCCAATGAGGCGCATAGGATTGTTGCTGAACTTGAAAAGGATTTTGACGTATGTGTTGTTACCCAGAATGTGGATAATCTGCATGAGCGTGCAGGTAGTACCAATATAATACATCTTCATGGCGAGTTGACAAAAGTCCGTCCTGAGGATACCTATACCGATGTTGACTATTGGAGCGAACGTTATGTGCAGGACATCGGCTATAAAGCAATCAATATGGGAGACAAGGGCGGCCCGCATAACACTCAGTTGCGTCCGCATATAGTATGGTTCGGTGAGCAGGTGCCCAACTTGCAGAAGGCCGCCGAGGCGGTGAGTAGGGCAGATATTCTGCTTATTGTGGGTACATCAATGCAGGTTTATCCCGCCGCAGGGCTCTATCAGTATGCTCCGTCAGAGTGCAAAATCTATATGATAGACCCGGATCCCGCTGCAGCCGCACACGTAAGCGGCGTAGTGCACATCAAAGACATTGCCACTGCTGGCATGCGCAAGTTCCGAGAATTAATTGAAGTGTGAACAGATAATTTCTCGCAGAAAACGCTGAAAGCGCTGAAAATTCCATCCGGTGCGTTATTAATGTCACACGGAAAACACAGAAAGCACAGATATATTTCCGTGCTTTCTGTGTTTTCTGTGTGATTTTTTATCTGCGATATCTGCGCTTTCTGCGAGAGATAAATTTCTGCGGGAGAATTACTGTTCGTTCTGCTCTTCAAGAGTATAGAAGGAGCTGCCGTCAAAGCAGTGTGTGCAGATGCTCTCCTTGGGCAGGCCGATTGCTTTAACCAGAGCCTCTATTGAGGTGAATTTCAATGTGGTAAGCTGCAGACGCTTGGCAATTTCGGCAACCATTCTGTTGTATTCAGGTGTGCCTGTAGTGGCATACTTGCGGAGTACCTCATCGCTGGGATTCTCACCCTCAAAGTCCTGAATGATACGGCGTGTTATAAGTTCCAGGTCATTCTTGCTGGCAGAGAAGTTTACGAAAGGACAGCTGTAGATAAGCGGCGGGCATGAAATACGCATATGGGCTGCTTTTACACCAGACTCATAGAAATCATGTGAATTGTCCTTTAGCTGTGTTCCGCGTACAATACTGTCATCGCAGAATACCAGACGCTTGCCGTTCAGAATCTCCTTGTTTGAGATAAGTTTCATCTTGGCTACAAGATTACGTCTTTCCTGGTCGGTAGGCATGAACGAGCGTGGCCAGGTGGGGGTATATTTGGCAACAGCCCTCACGTAGGGGCATTTGTGACCCTCGGCATAACCTACAGCCATACCTAAGCCGCTGTCAGGAATACCGCAGGCGCCATCAACCTCAACATCATCCTCACGGCCCATTACGCGTCCCAGTTCGTTACGGACATCCTCGGCATTGCGGCCCTCGTAGCAACTGGTGGGGAATCCGTAATAAACCCAAAGAAATGAGCAGATCTGGTTCTTCTTGTTGGGCTTGCGCAACTCCTCATATCCATTCTCTGTAATCCTGATTATCTGACCAGGGCCCAGATACAGTTTTGTTTCATATCCTAAGTTAGGGAATGCCGTAGTCTCAGTTGTAACGGCTGTCGCTCCGTCTTTCTGGCCCAAGGCTATAGGAGTACGTCCCCATGAGTCACGGGCGGCAATGATACCCTGTTCGGTAAGAAGCAGCATTGAGCAAGAACCCTTGATTGTCTTAAATACATTCTCTATGCCGTCAACATAGTCCTTACCTTTTATGATGAGCAGGGCTATCAGTTCAGTGATATTTATCTTGCCGCTGCTGAACTCGCTCAGATGCATGTTCTCAGCCAGCAGCTTGTCACAGATATCCTCCTTGTTGTTGATTTTAGCCACCGTTACCAAGGCAAATCTGCCCAGGTGGCTGTTCATGAGCATGGGCTGTGCATCGGTATCACTTATCACACCAATACCGCTGCCTCCGCAGAAACGGTCAAGTTCACATTCAAACTTACTCCTGAAGTAATCGTTTTCAAGGTTGTGTATGCTGCGCTTGAAACCCAGATCAGGGTGATAAGTCACCATGCCGGCGCGGCTTGTTCCAAGATGTGACTGATAATCAGTTCCGTAAAAAAGATCATTGATGCATCTCTCCTTAGAGACGACTCCAAAAAATCCGCCCATTTGCTTTAAGTAAATGTATTATTAGATAGGATTTAAATTCGTGCGCAAAATTACAACATCTATCTGATTTTTTCTATTTGCAATCCTTACACTTATCCACAATTTTAAAGATTATTATATACCAAATTAGAGTTATGATATGCTTTATTAACTTTCAATAATTTCATAACACGTTCATAGTTTTATACTGAATGTTTTGAAAGACAAACTGTCACCAGGCAAAAATCCGGTTTCATACTCTATCACCGGGCCATAGATTGCACGGCTTATAGAGTCAAGCGATATAGTAGTCCCTTTTACGGAACATACAGCGGCCCGAACTCCTTAATTATCCACATGGGCCTGGTAAAAGGCATTGCCGCCATGAAACGGGTGCGCTACAATACACTGTCAGGCGTATTCTGAATCATCAACTGATTCTCCATCACACCTACCGTCTCATCTCAGTTATTGTTCCAGTTTATGTCACTGCTTATCCCCACCGTATCGCCCGGCGTACCCAACACCCGTTTGCAGTACACATATTTTATCTTGAACACAATCTTAGTTCACTCATCATAGCCAATCGGATAGTTAAAGCAGATAACATAGCCCGCCACCAGTTCAGGTGCACCCCTACGGAATCACTGAACAGCGTACAGAAATCGGTCTATTCAGAGCTTCCGATTCAGTTCACCACAGCCGAGGGCCTGATTATTGCCGCGGAACTGGGCATGAAGGAACGGACATTCAAGGATTGGATTAAGACCGATCTGTTCAAGCACGTATCGCACGGTATGTACGAAAAAACCTATAGATAGGAACATATCTTTTTCAATTGATTAAATATGCAAATATTTCTTTTGCAGCCCACTCGTTGTGATAACGGGCGGGCTGTGTCTTTAGTGCGGCTGGAGTATGGCTCCAGTTGGAGGATGCTGGATTGATGAGGGTGACTCAGTTGGTTTGTGGCGGCATCGGGCAAATTATGAGATGTTCCCTACAGGCATCTTAGGTCAATTCTGCGACTAAGACAATCTTGAGAAACATATAGGAACTTTTGGATAACGTTTGTTCGATAAAAGTTTGTTCCAGTCACTTGTTGGCTGGAAAGTTCTGGTGCGATTACAACTAGAAGCGTGGGCTTTGGGGGATGGAAACGGTGTGTCTTGGGACAATGGCGGGTGGATATTTTAAACATCATTAGTTTTATGTTGCAATATGATAGTATTTTTGAAGGAGTCACTTAACACATAATACAATTCATTTACTTACTTTTGCATCTTATACAGCATAACACTGGATACAATGAAGTTTCTTGCAAAAATACGTATTATTATAAAGAAGTCTTTTGTATTGAAGTCTTTGGTCATTTCATTATTTGCTTTCCTCTTATCTTATGGACTATACCACGGTCTTAATAAGTATCTATATTATTTTGGTATAGACACAAGCAATTTGTCTTATCTTCAACAATACTATGAGAATATAAACTCAACGACCACAATAGATAATCGCTCTAATGATATTATCATTTTGAGTGTTAATGATAGTACTAATCGTGATTCAATTGCAGTTGCTCTCGATACGATTTTTAATTATAAACCTAAAGTCGTTGGTATTGACTTTTTTTTCAGTTCCAACATCTTAGATAATGATTCTTTATTAAAAGATCGTATTCAAAAACACGCTGATTCTATCGTCCTAGCTCAAGTTTATGGTGGTGATGGAGACATTGAAAGAGGTATTTTTGATAAAGATTCTCTATTGACTTTTGGGCTCATACACTCATATAATGATATAAGGTTTCCATATAAAGATAACGGTTATTACAACTTTGCTTATGAAATAGCTAAGAAATACAATCCGACATTATTTGATAATGAAAAATTATTGGATAATTTTGTTATAAACTATTCAAATATAAATTTTCATCATATAGATATTCTTGGTTATAAAAATGCTTCCAAGGAAGAAAAGGAATATAAGGATGAGATTATTGACAATAATGTTAGAAACAAAATCGTCTTGATTGGGCCATATGATGATGTATTTGATATCCATCCTACTCAATTTGTTATTGAAAAGAAAAGAATGCTCTCTGGAATTAAATTTCATGCATATGCAATAAACTCTTTGATACACCCAGAAATAGCAATGAAAGAATTGTCAATTGAATCTTGCGGAAACATGTTGATATTTTGGGGGTTCTGTTTTATCTATTCACTTTTCTTTGTTTTGTTTACAGATGAGAATATCAAGCACCGTAAATGGTTTGCTCCATTGACAACCTGGCCCAGTTCTATTATTTTGGTGATTATTGCAGCTATCATCTTGGCTTGTGGCTTTTATTTGATGAAATACTTCAAGATTATTCCTGATGTAACACCACTCTTTATTTCGATATTTGTAATTAATACGCTCAGTGATTTATTATCTCGATTCTTTATTTTAAAAAAATAGACTTATGAGAAGAATTCGTTTGTTTTTAATATGTGTAGTTTCAATTAACTGCATAGTAATAAAAGCACAAGCTCAAGAAGATAAGTTCTATATTGAGGCAGGTGATGCTGAAGTGAAAGTAAAGACAGGGAGCTCTTTTAATTGGATAAGTCCTGGAATAGCTTCTTCATTTAATGAGAGAGACTCTCTTCATGTAAAAAAAGGAAAAGTTTGGTTGAAAAAAAATAGTGAAAAAAAGATAGATCCAATCTTTGCTTCGCCAGCAATGTCTTTTAATGATGCATGGATTTTACCTCATAAAAATAACCCTTTGCGTCGTTCTTCTCCATTAGGCACAATAAAACAGGGAAATCAATCAAAAGACTCCCTTGAGATTCAATTCGCCTTTATTAATCATTTAGGTGATAGCACAATAGTTGTTCATAAAAGTGATACTTTGGAGGCAATGGTTATAAACCATACATCTGCTGATACACTTTACGCTTATGTGTATTGGGAACTCACGCCAATGGTAAAAAATTTGGTTCCTATGAATGATTACATAGATAATTCAGTTTGTGTTATAACGCCTGGATACAACGTTGTTTTCCCGCTTAATCAAAACATGCCCATAAGATGGGAAGCCAATTCAAAAATAATTATCATATATTCAAAAGACAAGGGAAGAATTATACCAGAAAGAAAGGACGGGGACTACTGCATGTCTTTTTATAATGAGGCATCAGAAAAAGGGTTTAAAATTAATGAATTAAATATTGAATATCAATGAAATTGAATATTAATGAATAAATTGGTTTTTGCGACATTAATAATGTTGTTGTATGCGAATCTGGGATTTTCCCAACCAGCGGAGTATATTAATAAAACTGAATCTCCTAGGAACCGGGTGTTGATTCAAACTATTGGGATAAGATACAAAGAGAATGATTTGCATTCTGCCTCAAGTTTAAGCCAATATAGAAAAAGTTTAGCGGAGAAATATATATTCCCGGGTTATCCAGATAGCAGCATTGTTTTTTCACTTCACGGGGATACTTTGAGCGCATCAATAATTGACTCTCACTTGAAAAATCTTGAATATGAGACGAGTTCTACAGATGTTGTCATTATTCATATCATTGGGCATGGAGAATATGACGAGGCAAATGATATGTATTACTTAATTTGCAGTGATGGTAGTAAACTGAGTGGCGATGATTTATGCAAATATATAACAACAATTTCTGGCAAAGGTGCTCTTGTTGTTGTATTTCTTGACACTTGTCATTCTGGTGCCTTATTCAAAAAAGGGGAGAATGGAAGTCATTTTGGCAATAATGGGGGCGTTGCCCTTTTTGCCGCATCGCAACGTAAACAAGATGCCACAGATTTAGGACAAAGCAAATTTACGAATACTATCTTTGAAGTATTGAAAACAAATAAGAGTTTGACATTAGGCACGTTAGCAAAAAAAATAGGTGAAAAATATCACAATGATTCTATAGAGAAAGAAATTGATATTTCTACAGGCCAAAATCCATATGCTTTCTTTTTCCCTAAGAACAGATTTTTAGATGGATATAAGATAAAAGATTATCCAATAATAAGAGCTGCTGTATCAAAAAAAACGATAGGTAAGGATACGCTCCAATCAACGAATAGTAGATTCTACGTTGGCATCACCGTAGGATCAAACCATACTTGCACTCCATATGCTAACGTAAATCTAGGTGTTGACATTAACAATAGCCATAAAATTGAAGCTGGATTTACCCACTCGCTACTAAAAAAATCAGATGAAGTATATATGTATGACAATAATGGAATCATACAGAACGCACTTCAATATAAGGCGATGTCTTTTTATGCGCGGTATGGATTTAATTGGCTTTCTTTGTGTAAAGACAAGAGACGTTCAGAATTCATAACACTTGCAGGCCTTTCAGGGAATATAGTTAAAGGTGATAATCTTTCCGGATTCAATAGCAGTATTGGAAAAACTGCAGGTTCATTAATGGGTGATGTCTGTTGTAGATGGGCATTGGATTTATCTAAAGATAATAAACGTAATGTCCTTTTACATATGACTGCAGGTTTTGATTTTCCCATAAAAAGAGACGGTAATGTCTGCAACGTTTTAAACAGTGAGAAGTATATAAAGAATTGGTGTTCTTTTAGGCCATATATTGAGGCCGGGGTTATCATCAGTCCAAAATTCTTGAATTTTTGAGTTATGAAATACATAAGAGTCATAAAAACAATCTTGTTGGTCCTACTAATTCTCTTTGCTGATTGTAGTGAAGACTTGGAAGGATACATGGTAAACGGGAATTACCTCAAAATAGAAAACACAGAGAATGGAATCCTGAACTTTTCTGATGAAGTAACCAGTCGTTTTGTGACTATCAACTCAAAAGGAATATGGAACATAACTTCAAAACCTAATTGGCTCAATGTTACGCCAATTTCTGGGGAAGGTAGAACAACGGTATCTTTTAAAGTTACGGATAATCCATCAAGCGAAGATAGCAGAAGTGATACTGTAAAGATAGCATTGGGCGATTTGGTGAGTAATATTATTGCTAATCAGGCTGCTTCTGCATACAGGCCATTTACGTTATCAACAACATCCTTGGAATTTGGTGCAAATGATACAGATGAAAAAATAATCAACTTGTATTCAAATTCAAGTTGGTCTATAGTCAATAAAAAAGGATGGTGTCATATTACTCCGACTGAAGGAAAAGGAAATGGAGAATTGACAATTAGTTGTGAAGAGAATACGACAGGTAAGGATCGTAAAAATGTTATTGAAATTAAAACTTCTAGAGAAACTATATCTGTTTCAATTGAACAAAGTGAGAATAAGTTTTATCTCAAGGCATTTCCGGAGAATCTAGCTATTTTCGCAGGAAAGGGCGGTTCGCAAGACATTCTGATTTTAAGCAATACTGATTGGATGATTGGATATAGCGATGAATGGTGCAAACCTTCCGAGTTTCGCGGAAATGGTGATAAAATAATTTCCATTACTGCCAGTCAGAACACATTGACTATTCCAAGAAATGCTACGATAATGATCTCTTGGGCAGATGAAGAGAAGGTTATTAATGTAACGCAGGAAAAAGGTGAAGACCCCAGATTGTCAGTCACCCCCCAGACAATTGGACAAGTCTCTAGTGATGGTGGTAGCTATAAGTTTACCATATCTAGCAATGTTGAGTGGACTGTTGAAAATACCAAGGAATGGTGCCATGTGTTCATAGAAGATGATGACTTTAAGATTACAGTTGATAAGAATCCTATTGGGAGTGTCGAACGTTATGATACCTTAACTATAAAATCAACAGCTGGTGATAAGACAATATTCGTACACCAAGCAGCTGGGCCAACTCCTGTGTTGAATATAGTCCCTTCAACATTAGAGACTTTACAGTATGATAATAATGGCGGAACTAAACCGTTCACCATTCAAAGCAACATAGAATGGAGCTTAACGTGTAGTGATGAATCTTGGTGTCATATTGAAACACAAACAAGCACTGTTACCGGCAATGGAGAAGTAGAAGTAAAGGTTAAGGTTGATGCAAATCCACCAGAAGAACCAGAAAGGACATGTAATCTCATTATTCAATCTACATGGTTTGATGATAGGATTATTATGGTTCGCCAAGAGAAAGGGGATGATGGTTATGTCCACGTTTCAGATAGTGTTTTGAATACGAATCCTCAGGGAGATAATAATTCATTTAGCATAGAAAGCAATCTTTCTAATTGGTCTGTATCAAGTAACGTGAGTTGGTGTGAGGTTAAAACCTCACAGGGTTCTTTCAATGGAACAGTAGAATTGACGGTTGGTATGAATTCTGACACAGAGGCCCGCGATGCCATTATCACCATTAAATCTGCGATTAATGATATTATGGTAAAAGTACACCAGGAGCCTAAGGCTATACCCGGCGACGACGATAACCCTAATCCAAGTTATTCAAATAAACGCTAAATAACTATGAAACAGCTTTTTCTAAAATATATTGCAGCAATAGCTATCAGTTTTTGTCCTGCCACTTTATTAGCTGAGAGTTTCACAGTAGGTGATGTTACGTATGAAACAGACCCTAATGATAGTGAGGCTGTTATTTTAACCAATGGAAAAAGTAAAAGTGGGGAATTTGAAATACCTCAAAAAATCACAATGGGTTCAAAAACATATTATGTTAGAACAATTGGTAAAAGTGCATTTTACTTTTCAAACCTCAAATCAATTATTATCCCTGAAGGAGTAACAACCATACAAGAAAGTGCTTTTTCCTACAGCAAACTTGAATCTGTACAACTGCCGACTACTCTTAACTCTATTGGTAATAATGCTTTCTATTCCACTCTTATCACAGAAATAGCCATACCAAAAAATGTTTCATCTATAGGAAATCAATTTTTATGTGATTGTGATTCGCTCACTACTATTTTGGTTAACGGAGAAAATGAACATTTTGACTCAAGAAACAATTGCAATGCTGTGATAAGAAAAACAGACAATGTACTTATACAGGGGTGTAAGAGCTCAACTATACCCGAAGGAATAGCAGTTATTGGTGCATATGCTTTCCATGAAATTCCCATTGAAACAATATCATTGCCAACTACTATTAGAACAATTGGTAAAAGTGCATTTTACTTTTCAAACCTCAAATCAATTATTATCCCTGAAGGAGTAACAACCATACAAGAAAGTGCTTTTTCCTACAGCAAACTTGAATCTGTACAACTGCCGACTACTCTTAACTCTATTGGTAATAATGCTTTCTATAGTATTGCTAAAAATGCAACACTACTAATACCATATGGATTGACTTCATTTTTTGAAGAGAAGGGTGTGAATCAGTATTTTAGTACTATTGAAGAATATAATATTAGTCGTTTCACTTACGAAGGTATTGATTATTTAGCAGACGAGAATAATCCTAGAAATCTATGGGTAATAGCAACTAATCCAAAGTATGCAGAGCCGACCTATACTATACCTTCGTCATTCTCTAAGTATGGAATTACTTATACAGTTATAGGCATTGGTGAAACTGCATTTATGGATTGTGAAAACCTGGAATCTATTATATTACCTCAAACCATAACTACTATTGAACATGAGGCTTTTAAAAATTGTAGCAATCTAACAAGTATTGATTTATCGACCACCCTTACTACAATTGGTTATGCTGCATTCTACAGTTGCAGGAAACTAAGTTCCATACAGTTTCCTACCAGTCTAATCAAAATTGGCAGTAATGCTTTTCAATATTCTGGAATAAAAACTGTATTTATTCCCCAAAACCTTGCTGAAATAGGAAATAGAGCTTTTGCCGGATGCGACAGCCTTACAGCTATTATTGTTGATGACAATAATCTTATTTACAATTCTAAGGATAATTGTAATGCTGTCCTAAAAGGAACAGAATTAGTGGCTGGCTGTAAAAACACAATAATTCCAGAGGGTACTACAACGATTGGAGATGCAGCGTTTTATGATCATAAATTATTAATTGATATAACACTCCCACAGTCTATAAAAAATATAGAAGATAATGCATTTAGTGGTTGTAGTAACCTTAAATCAATTAATGTACCAATGAGTGTTACAAACATTGGTGATTTAGCCTTTTATGCATGCCGCAATTTAGAATCAATTCAAATACCGGAAAACACCCTATCTATAGGTGAATATGCCTTTGCTTTCTGTTCAGAACTAAAGGAGATAGAATCATATATAAAGAATCCATTTGATTTAGAGGAAGGAGTATTTGACTTTAATAAAAACAATACTACTCTCTTTGTGCCTGTTGGAACAATTAATGATTATAAGCAAAAATCAGGATGGAAGGATTTTTCTAATATACAGGAAATAGGTTTGCCTGTTGTTTTTGAAAATAGTGATTTTACTTTCTATGGACTCAAAAAGAAAAAGACAGCAACCATCACATCCTTTAAAGGATCAGATTCAATTGTTGTTCTGCCTACAAATGTAAGCAACGATAACATTGAATATTCAATTATTGGTATCAAAGACTCCGCATTTGCTAACAGTAAGATTGTAAGTCTTGAAATACCTGTTGAGATAGGAACAATAGGACAAGGTATACTCCATAACTGCTATGAATTAGCTGCCATTATTTGGAAGTTGAATACTAAGCCTACACAAGAGTTCATTAAGAACATTAAAAATCCTAATCTTTTATTCTATGTGAAATCAGCAAACCAAGTACCCAATAATATACAAAACGTTGTTATTGGCAGCGAAGCTGACAACATCATTCTTTGCGATGCAACTAATAGTCGTTTCTATTGCCCTATTCCATTTGTTGCCAAGAACATCTCATATACACGCTCCTTTAGTATGAAAACGGAAAAAGAAAATGCGCAAGGATGGGAATCAATAGCATTACCTTTTGACGTCCAGTCTTATAAAACCAGCAAAGGAGAGATTCTAAAACCTTATCTCTTAGCTAATGCAGGTGAAAAAAGATTCTGGTTAAGAGAGTTTGGTCTTAATGGATTTACTGAGACATCTGTTATTAGGGCAAACACACCATATATTATCTCAATGCCCAACTGGGATGGATATCAGGATTATTATAATATAACTGGAGATGTCATTTTTTCCGCTGAAGATGTGACTGTTCCCGCGACTAAAACAGAGCCGATAACTCTTGGTAGCTATCAATTCTGGCCATCATTCCGACAAATTGAAACCGGGAATGAACTATATTCTTTGAATAAAACCGAATACGGGAATAACGCGCCCGGTAGTACTTTTGTAAAGGATATTAGAACCATTACACCTTTTGAGGCATATTTTACCAGAACCGGAAGCAATGCCCCAACAAGAAGTATTTCTATAAAAGATCTTACATCTGGTACCACCGACTTGACATATAGACATTTCATTACAAAGATTACTGTTGAAAACGGAGTAGTTTATATAGATGCATTATCAGATGGGGTATGCAATATTTACACACTTAACGGACAATTATTTAGGGTTATAATACTCAAAACTGGAAAGAATGTCATCAATGACATTCCAAATGGAATATATATCATTAACGGAAGAACTATCATTATCTAATTGTAGTTATTATGACAGCACAAGAGTTCACCCACCCTGATGATGCGGCGGCACTAAAGAAACTGGAGAGTATTCCGCTACTGCCCACTCTGACCAAGACCTTCATGGATGTTGGTGCTGAGCAGATGATGTATGGGACCAATATGGCTACTAAGGTCAAGCTATCTCCAACACAACTGCCAAAACTATACAATATTTTGCCACCACTCTGTGCCAGGCTTGGGATTAAGGAACCAGAATTCTTTTTAGAGATGACTCCTGTGCCTAATGCATATGCTTTTGGCGATACATATACAGCAATTACCATAACATCAGGTATTGTTGACCTTTTGACAGAAGAGGAATTGATAGCTTGTGTTGCACATGAATGTGGACACATCCTATGCAGGCATATGCTGTACCACACTATGGCCTCAATGCTTGTCAATGGAGCTATGCAATCAGATATTCTGGGGGCTATAGCAGCACCGCTTAAATTCGCTCTTCTTTATTGGAACCGTAAGAGTGAACTGAGTTGTGACCGTGTGGCCACCTTCTGCTGTGGGCCTGAGACTACTATCAGGCTTATGACCAGGCTTGCCGGAGGTCCAAAGAACATTACTGATGAAATTAATCTTGTAGAGTTTGCTGAGCAGGCAGACCAGTATGATGCCATATGTAAGGATGGAATGTGGAACAAGACACTCCAGACTTTTGCCGTATTAAATCAGGATCATCCGTTTGCATCAGTTAGAGTGCGTGAAACATTGCGTTGGGTTGTGGATGATAAGTATAAGAAACTGAGGGAGAAATATCCATCATGCCCGCATTGCTATAGAGAAATAAAGCCAGGAGCACGTTTCTGCACTAATTGTGGTAAAGGACTATAATAACTAACCGGTATGAACATTACACCATTTCTTGCCAAAGCATTCCAGGAACTGGATAATAAAATGCAAGGCATATTGAACGGGACTAAGATTGAGAGTATTAAAGAGACTATCAGCTACTATGCTATAGCTGCAGCAATTGCCAGCATGATTGCCGCTGTAGTTCCAGGTGGCGGTGGACTGATTGCAGCTGCAGCCCAAGTAGGTTTTCTGTGGGCTACGTACGTAAAAATAAACAAGACAATCGGACTATCGATGACCGATGAGACATCAAAGTTTCTTGCTAACGCCATTCTTACTAATCTTATCACTTACTATGGCGCATTGCTTGCCGGTCATATTGTTGCAAGCGTGGTTGCGTTTATACCCATTGCTGGAAGTGCCCTGGCAGCTGCGGCAGAGGGCCTGATTGGTTACACTGCAATTTATGTTTCGGCATACATATACATTAAACTTATAACACGTGTAGTCAAGCCTGACGGGAGTATTGAAATTGCAGATAAGGACAAAACCAGTGATATAATCAAGCAGATTATGGCACGCGAAGATATGAAGGGGCTTGTAAAAGAGAGTACCAAGCAGTTTAAGGATGCCCAGAAGAGCGGTGCCATTGATGCCGTTAAGGCATTAAAGAGATGCCCCGAGTGCGGTACTCCGTACAGTGAAGGAGATCATTTCTGTTCTGTCTGCGGACATGACCTGACAAAATCTAACAAATAAAACAGCAAACATTATGAATACCTTTTTTGAAGATGAAGATACTCTAAACATAGAGGACCTGATTATGGAACAGCCCTCATTCCAAAAGATTATGGAGGATGGGATTGTTACAAAGGAAGAGTTGGAGGAGCAGGCACAGAGGGTTATTGCCAGCCTGAAAGCTTTTGAAAAGGATGCCACTCCCGCACAGATAGACAAAGTTAGAGAGATACTTGCTGAAATATCAGTGCTGGTAGCAGTTAGGAACCAGTATGAGAAGCAGATAGCAAACAATAATACTACCTTACTTTGACCGACATAGAAATCATACAGGGCTTAATCGCGCGCGAAAATCGAATAACGCAGACATTCTTCTTTGAGGAGTGTCGGCCGTTGTTTTGTAAGATTATCAGCCAGGTTTTCAGTTATGAGGTGGATTATGATGAATTTGTCAATGAACTGTATGTTTACCTTATGGAGAATGATGCTCAGAAGTTGCGTGATTTTGAGTATCGCAGTTCTGTGTATATGTGGCTCAAGGTAATAGCTATCAGATATTTTATCAAGAAGAGAGATAGAATGATAGATGTCACTCCGGAAAGTACTCCTTATGATAGGCCGGAATTGATTGAAGACGATGATGATAACGGAATTGCTATTAGTGATTTAAATACACTGTTCAGCCGGATGCCTACAGAACGTTATGTCTATGTGTTAAGGAATTTGCTGATAGAAGACTGTGATCCTGATAAATTGGCACAAGAGATGGGTGTGACTAAAGCTAATCTGTATAATATTAAACGGCGTGCAATGGCGCAACTGACACGCATAGCACTTAAAGATATCAATAAGTATGGCAAATAATCACATATCTGATGAACTGCTCGCTGCTTTCATGGAAGGCAATGTTAATGAGCAGGAGTTGGCTCAGGTGTTAAGGGCCGCTAGGACTGATGCGGAACTTCAAGAGGTGCTAAATATAGCGTTAGAAGTAAATGATGAATCTCATCCTATGCTGCAAATGGCGGCTGAAGGCAGACGAAATCTTTGTGATGTGCAGTGTGAGACATTTATACTGAACGAAATGGGTGATGAAACAACTGTTGATGAACTGTTTGAGATTGCTAAGGATAAACACTGGTTGCGCAGAACTGGTACGCCGCTGTATTGTATAGGAAATATTCTTGAGTACAAGGGGCTTGAGGTAAAAAGGATGTATGATGCTACCTTGGATGATATAAAAACTCTACTGAATGAAGGTTGGGGCGTAATTGTGGCTGTTGATAGTGATAAACTATACCCTGAACGCATTGATGAAGAGGATGAAACGAATCACGCTGTTGTGGTAACAGGTATTGATGCTGATTCTGACCAAATAAGCATTTATGATCCAAGCAACACAACTAAGGTTGATATTAAACAGCCGTTGTTTATGTCAGCATGGAATGAATCCCATAACTATCTGGTTAGTGCCTGTAATAAGAAAAAAACAAGTAAGGTGATAGATTCTTGAATGGATTGTACTCTATAAGGCATAACATTATTAGAGTACAGTTATGAAAAAGTTTTTAAAACAAGTATTGAACGCAGCCTGGAAGGTAAGCGTTGTTTTGATTGGTGTGTTTGCAATATTGCTGGCCTTAAGGATAGGACAGTTGTTGTACAGGGACTATTTTGGACGTGAAAAATGGAATGACAAGACTTTGTCATGCGACGTGGTTGTAAAGGCATATAGCAGAGACCGCTATCGTGTTTACAACAAGAAGACCAAGCGTTATACCACACCAAAGTTGCGGTTTGTGTCTGGTGCACCGAAACGGGACAGCCTTACTGTTTTTTGTGATATGGACGGCTATCGTGGGTTCCTGAATGTTAATACCGGTGATATTGTCATTCATGCCCAATATGGCAAGGCATGGCAGTTCTCTGATGGCTTGGCTGCAGTTATCTATGGAGATAAGAACCGTTTGGGATTTATTGACCACAACAATGAACTTGTTATAAAAGACATACCTCATGATCCAGGTTATTATGACTATATGTTCAAGGATGGTTTTTGTGTGATTGATACATGGGATGATATCAATGATGAGGATATTCACTCTGTCTATAGCAGCAAGAAACTTGGAAAGATTGGTGAGTATAAGAAATTAACCAAGATTGACGATAATAATCACATTATAGCAAAGGATAATGATGGTTATTGGCTGCTTGACAGAGAGTACAATAAAGTTTTTGACTCTCCTTATGAAAGGATGGAAGAGGCTTACGGAATAGACGGAGTCTTTGTGACCAGGAACTGGGTAAAACAACTTGTGGATTATGACGGAAACGTTCTGGAACCGTTCGTAATAGATGGTACATACAGACTATCATACGTTTCAGGCATAACAGATCCATATTACGAACTGGACGGCGAATATTATAATCAGGCAAACATAAAAGATTTTGAACCCGATATAATGGTCTATTTTGTAAATGACAATCAGGGCCTGATGAACCCTAATACCGGTAAGATTGTAACCTTGGCCAAGTATGGTGACATATCAATGATATCAAAGAATTTAATACGCGCTGAGGTCAATGAACTGAATGTCGAAAGTGTACTCCTGGACAGACATGGTAATGAAATAAAAATAATCACTAAAGAGTAACAACAATGGATGTCTGGAAAAGTGAAATGGAATCATGCTGCAGCATGAATGTTGATTCACTGTATAAGCGGTTGATGGAAAATAAGGAGAAAGCCGGAGAGCCCGGTTTTCTCCTAAGTTCAGGTATTGCTGCGGCACCACATGATGAAATGCTGTTTGATAGTGTTACTTTTTATGTCAAGACTGTTGAGGATAGTAAACTAGAACTGACAGCCAAAGTTCATTACTGGCATGCAACGGATGGTGCATGGGATAAAGTTGCCGTAATAGACAAGTTTTCAGACATTGATGAATGTCTGTTATGGCTGAATGATAATAGGAATGCTAGCAAACAGAGCGCTGATATTCTGGCAAAAAAGTGTTAAGAAACTGATATCATCTGATGTATTACGGGGCGGATTCTTTCCACCTTGAAACCTATAAGGCGTTCAGTGATCAGTATTCTCAGAAAAGCATAAGGCCGAACCATGGCTTCAACCTCCTGAATAGGAACATCGGGACCATAGTATGCATGAACAAAAGCCTCCCAGAAAGCCTTTGATGTATCCAGGCCGATGTGGTACAGTTCGCGTTCCATCTCATCGGGTATTAGGCAGGTCTGCAGCATGATTACGCCCAGATCAAACAATGGCGTCCCTGTACAGAAATCACTCAGGTCAATGAAATAATGATGTCCGTCATCAGTAATGATAACATTCCCGTGGTGCAGGTCTCCGTGTACAGCGGTGTCGGCATCGGGTAGGGTGTCTATAAAATGAAAGACACCATTCTTTTCCTGGTCAGAGAGGTATGGATTGAGATTAATCTCACTCTTATACTGCTCTTTAGCCGTATTGAACAATCCCGGCGCAGGCTTAATGGAGTGAAGTTCCTTGCAGTCCTTTGCAAACATCGCTGCATATTCCTGCAGCCGTTCCGGATTGTGGCTAAGCGCTCTTGCATATGATTTCTTTCCAATAATACGCGTGTATGTTATACCCAAGCGCCCGTCAGTAGTACATACCATTTTACCCGGTGCCGGACAAGGTACGCCTATGCTGTACACCTTGCATGCCCGTTTGTACTCCTCCAGTCCGTTCTGTTCCAACTTTTTGGAATAAAGTTTGAGCAGTTCATCAGGATTACTCTTGTTGGTATAACTCTCTCCCAATTTCCCGCCTCCAGACAACACATAGTCATTCAAATCAATAATTCTGATCTGCTCCTCTGCTGCCAGGTCCTTGTTAATAGAATCATTCATATGATTGAGAATAAACACGAATTACCAGTCCTCTTTTTTTGTTTGGAACAAATATAGTGGATTTCCGGGAATAGTTCAAAAAATGAGGCGGATGTTGGGTATAAGCCACTACTATCAAGATGTTTTAATCCTGGTGGTGGCAGTTATTATTGCCCCATGAAGTAGAGGACGAACCGTTATGTTTTATCAAAGTTTGGCAATCTCGGTGGAGGCCAATCCTGTAATGTCAGTTATATCATCAATAGAATAGCCTTCTATTAGCATGGTTACATTTTTAGCATGTTCAATGATATCAAGAAGCCTTCCTTTATCTCTTACTCTTTCTCTCATAAATCAGTTTTTTGTCACGGTTGGCACTTTCTGCAGCATATGGACGTAGCGTTCCATCAACTACAAGATCAACTTCACGTCCCAGTAACTCTTGCAAGTCCATAAGCATTCCGCCATGGGTAAACAAAGTGAAAGGTTTACCTGAATAATCAGGTACAAACAATATATCCACATCGCTTGTGGGTGTCTCTTCACCTCGAGCGAATGATCCGAATAACCATGCCTTAAGAACTGGTTGGGTCTTGAAATATTCGGCTATTGCTTCTTGCATAGCTTGAGTGCTCATAATCGCGCGTTTAATTGTTTGCAATTGCAAGGTTACAATTTTTTTTTTGAACCCCCAAATAATGTATTGATTTGCGATGAATAAAATATATTCGCACGTAAAACGTATTGGGGCGAAGTGAGTATGCGAACGAGAACGGCCGGGTAGGCCGCCAAGCGAACGTTTCCGATAGGAAACTAAAAGGAGGAGGGATTGATTGAATGCTGCTCTTTCCGCAAATAAAGGCCGCCCGATGGGTGGCCTTATTTGCGGAAAGAGTGGGATTCAAACCCACGGTACGGCTAGGCCGTACGCCGGATTTCGAGTCCGGTCCATTCGATCACTCTGGCATCTTTCCGATTAGTGGCTGCAAAGATAATGCAAGTCAGTCAATGTCCGGAAAGAAATTCAGATGTTTTTTATAACTCCTGGATAATCTGGTTTGCCAACTCAGTGTTATCAGGACGTATGATTACGCGTGAAAACTCTGATGATGAGTCTGCAAATGCGTACATGTACTCAACTGAAATGCCTGCAGCGGAGAGACGCTCCATGGCATCAGCCATTGCACCGGGTTTGTGAGCGCACTCCAGATAAACCACCTGGGTCATTGTCACTGCGTAAGAGTTTGACTTGATCAGATTGAAAGCGCGCTCAATCTGGTCGCGCTCCACAATTATACGTGCAATACCGAAATCCTGGGTCTCAGATACGGTAAAGGCCTTCATGTTAATGCCGTTGTTGCCAAGCAGCCTTGCTATCTCGGCAAACTTTCCCTTTTCATTCTCAAGGAATACAGATATTTGTCTGATAAGCATAGTATATCTATTTATAAGGTTATTACTCAAATTTACGATGGTCAATGGCGCGCTTTGCCTTACCGGTAGAACGCTCAATGGTACCGGGCTGTACAATCTTGATGTTTGGCTGGATACCTATAACGCTCTGGATACGAGCGGTGAGACGCTGACGCAGACGTACAACCTCATTAACCTGGTCTGTGTAGAACTCGGGCTTAACCTCAACCTGGATATCAAATGTATCGGTATTGTTTATACGGTCAACCTCAATAAGGAAGTAAGGTTCGTACTCGGGGAACTCAAGCAGGATAGACTCAACCTGTGACGGGAATACGTTGACACCACGGATAATCATCATGTCATCGCTACGGCCCAGAATCTTGCCCATGCGGACTGCGGTACGACCGCATTCACATTTCTCATAGTTGAGGTAGGTGAGGTCACGTGTACGGTAGCGTATCATCGGCATGCCCCACTTGTCAAGGGTGGTGAATACCAACTCGCCCTTCTGGCCGGGCTCAACAGGCTGCAGGGTTACGGGGTCGATAATCTCAGGATAGTAGAGGTCTTCCCACAGGTGGGTGCCGTTCTGGCACTCGCATTCGCCACCCACACCGGGACCGCTGATTTCAGTGAGTCCGTAGATATCAAATGCCTTGATGTGGAGTTTCTCCTCAAGTTCCTTGCGCATGGCCTCTGTCCAAGGCTCAGCACCGAAAATACCTACTTTAAGTTTGAAATTGTTTATGTCAAGACCCTGCTTGCGAATCTCCTCGGCCATATAGAGGGCATATGACGGCGTGCAGGCAACTGCGGTAGCGCCAAAGTCCTGCATCAACTGGAGTTGTTTCTGGGTGTTTCCGCTGCTGGTGGGGATTACGGTTCCGCCTATCTTGGTAACGCCGTCATGGGCGCCCAGACCGCCGGTGAAAAGGCCGTAGCCATAGGCAATCTGTACCATATCGTCGTTTCCAAGTCCGTATGCGGTCAGGCAGCGTGCTACAGCCTCTGACCAGTTGTCGAGGTCTTTTTCAGTGTAACCTACAACGATGGGCTTGCCTGTTGTGCCCGATGAGGCATGAAGTCTGAGGATGTTGGTCATAGGCACGCACATCATGCCGAACGGATAGTTGTCACGCAAATCCTGCTTTACGGTAAAAGGTAATTTTACGATGTCGTCAATACTCTTGATGTCTTCGGGACGAACGCCGTGTTCATCAAATCTTTTCTTGTAGAAGGATGAGTTGTTGTATGCGTGAGATACAATCTTTCTCAGTTTTTCGCTCTGTAATTCGCGCATCTCGTCACGCGACATGCACTCGATCTTTTTGTTCCAGATCATGGGTGTTGAAATATTAATTGGTTTCTTGTTTGTCGGACGCAAAATTAATCAAACTGCATTCAGCCAAAGCATGTTTACCCCTTTTTTTACTCGTGCAATTCTTATTTTTAATACTTTTGCCTCCGTTTTTAAGGGTATGATTTGAAAATGGACAAGCCGGTTTATATATTAGGAATAGAATCATCATGTGATGACACGTCGGCTGCTGTTATATGTAACGGTGAACTGCTGTCAAACGTTGTGGCCAGCCAAAAGGTTCATGAGGAGTATGGCGGGGTGGTGCCGGAGTTGGCTTCAAGGGCACATCAGCAGAATATTGTTCCCGTGGTGGATACTGCGTTGAAAAGGGCCGGAATTGATGCGGGACAGCTTAGTGCTGTGGCTTTTACGCGCGGTCCCGGACTGATGGGTTCGCTTCTTGTAGGTGTATCATTTGCCAAGGGTTTTGCCCGGTCGCTGAATATTCCCATGATAGAGGTCAATCATCTGCAAGGACATATTTTAGCCCATTTTATCAAGAAACCCGGTGAGGAGTTGAATGCTCCTGAATTCCCGTTCCTGTGTTTGCTGGTTTCAGGTGGTAATTCACAGATAGTCAAGGTGGTATCATATAACAAAATGGAGATATTGGGCCAGACTATCGATGATGCTGCGGGTGAGGCTATGGACAAATGTTCCAAGGTGATGGGATTCGGGTATCCCGGTGGTCCGATAATTGACCGTCTGGCACGTCAGGGTAATCCTAAGGCTTACACGTTCAGCAAACCCAATATTCCCGGTTACAACTACAGTTTCAGCGGACTCAAGACATCATTCCTGTACAATCTGCGTGACTGGGTCAAGGAGGATCCTGATTTCATTGAGCATCACAAGGAGGATCTGTGCGCATCACTGGAGCGTACTATCGTTGAGATTCTGATGAAGAAACTGCGTCAGGCTGCAAAGGATACCGGTATAAACCGCATTGCAGTGGCGGGTGGGGTATCGGCAAACACCGGCCTGCGTGAGGCTTTTCAGGACCATGCGCGCCGCTATCGCTGGAAAGTCTATATCCCGCCGTTCTCATACACCACTGATAACGCCGCCATGATAGCGTGCACCGGCTATTTCAAATACTTAGACAAGGATTTTTGCGGTATCGACGTACCCATTTACTCCAACACCCGTCTTTAACATAAAAAAAGGTTGTTTTGTTTGGAAGAATGAAAACAATCGTGTAAATTTGCACCCTGTTTTGAGAATACAGCAAAAAACGAATAAAAACAGATAGATATGTCAAGAATTTGTCAGATCACCGGAAAGAAGGCAATGGTTGGCAACAATGTTTCTCACTCAAAGCGCAGAACCAAGAGAACATTTGATGTTAACCTGTTCACTAAGAAGTTCTTCTATGTTGAGGAGAACTGCTGGATCAGCCTCAAACTCAGTGCTGCCGGCCTGAGAATCATCAACAAGAAAGGTCTTGATGCCGCCCTCAAGGAGGCAGTCGCTAACGGTTATTGCGATTGGAAAGACATCAGAATCATTGCGTAATAACAGAAAGGAGTTTATACTATGGCAAAGAAAGTAAAAGGCAACAGGGTTCAGGTTATCCTGGAATGCACTGAGCACAAAGACAGCGGTATGCCGGGTACTTCCCGTTACATTACCACCAAGAACAGGAAGAACACTCCTGAGAGACTGGAACTTAAGAAGTATAACCCCATTCTCAAGAGGATGACAATCCATCGTGAGATCAAGTAATACCTATTAAACCATGGCAAAGAAAGTAGTTGCTACCCTGCGTCAGGGTAAGGTCTCAATGGCCAAGGTCATTAAGATGGTTAAGTCACCCAAGACCGGTGCTTATATGTTCACTGAGCAGATCGTTACTGACGAGCAGCTTAAGGACGCACTCAAGTAAACAATAAACTTGAACAGAATATTGAAGAGTGACCGCTTAAGGCCACTCTTCTTTTTTTATCTATTGCATTTTCCACCTTATTTATATATTTTTGCACTGAATACGGGGGTAGTTTTTGCCGTATTCACCAATGTTTTTTATGGGTCTGTTTTCATTCTTTTCAAAAGATAAGAAAGAGGTGCTGGATAAAGGTCTTGAAAAGACCAAATCCAGCGTATTCTCCAAGATAGCCCGCGCAGTGGCTGGTAAATCAACTGTTGATGATGAGGTCCTTGATAATCTTGAGGAGGTTCTCATCACATCGGATGTCGGTGTGGAGACCACTCTTAAGATTGTAAAGCGGATACAGGAGCGTGTGGCGCGTGACAAATACATGGGCACGGCAGAACTGAATGACATTCTGCGTGATGAAATAGCCGCTCTGCTCGTAGAGAACAATCCTGATGATAATTCTGAACCGTTCAGCGTTCCCGCAGGCCGCAAGCCGTATGTGGTGCTTGTGGTGGGAGTGAACGGCGTAGGCAAGACAACCACAATAGGAAAACTTGCGTATCAGTTCAAAAAACACGGCCTCAAGGTTATGTTGGGCGCAGCCGATACTTTCCGTGCTGCTGCCATTGAACAACTCCAGGAGTGGGGGCGTAGGGTTGACGTTCCGGTCATAAAGCAGGAAATGGGCTCTGATCCGGCATCGGTAGCATATGATACGCTCAGTTCGGCTGTGGCAAATGATGTTGATGTGGTGCTGATAGATACGGCAGGGCGTCTGCACAACAAGGTAGGCCTGATGAATGAACTTACCAAGATCCGTAATGTGATGAACAAGGTTGTTGAGGGTGCACCTGATGATGTTCTGCTGGTTCTTGACGGCTCTACCGGTCAGAATGCCTTTGAGCAGGCCAAGCAGTTTACATTGGCAACTAAAGTTACTCAACTGGCAATCACCAAACTTGACGGAACGGCCAAAGGAGGTGTTGTGATTGGTATATCAGACCAGTTCAAAGTGCCTGTAAAATACGTCGGGCTGGGTGAAGGAATAGATAATCTGCAGGTCTTCAACAAGACTGAATTTGTGGATTCACTTTTCAAGATGGATTGAAATGAGGCATAACAGCGTTGATATAATCACTTTAGGTTGTTCCAAGAATCTTGTTGATTCTGAGAGACTTATAGCACAATTGAGAGCCTCGGGACTTAAGGTGAAACATGACCCTGACAAGGTAAGCGCTGAAACTGTCGTAATCAATACATGCGGTTTTATCGGTGATGCACAAGAGGAATCAATCAACATGATCCTGGAGTGTGCAGAACTTAAAAAGGCCGGTAAAATTGGTAAGATATATGTTATGGGATGCCTGTCACAAAAGTTCCATAAGGAGTTGATGGCAGAGATTCCAGAGGTTGACGGATGGTACGGCAAGTTTGACTGGAACGGCATTCTTAAGGAACTTGGGCATGAATGGCATGGAGAGATTGAGAATGACCGCGTCATTACGACTCCGCCTCACTATGCATATCTTAAGATTGCAGAGGGCTGTAACCGGGGCTGCGCCTACTGTGCAATACCGCTTATGACCGGCAAATACCGTTCACGCAGTCAGGAGGATATACTTGATGAGGCACGTAAACTGGTTGCTAAAGGTGTTAAGGAGATACAACTTATAGCCCAGGACCTGACATACTACGGCACGGATATTGCGCATAAGCCTACTCTTGCTGAACTGGTTGAGCGTCTGTCTGATATTCCCGGTCTGGAGTGGCTCAGGCTTCACTATGGCTATCCTAACAACTTTCCGATGGATCTGCTGCCCGTGATGCGCGAGCGTGACAATGTGTGCAAGTATATGGATATTGCCTTGCAGCATATCAGTGATCCCGTACTTAAACGTATGCATCGGAATATCACGGCTCAGGAGACGCGTGATTTTCTGGCTCGCATACGTCAGGAGGTTCCCGGCATACACCTGCGTACAACCCTTATGGTAGGATTCCCGGGTGAAACCGATGATGATTATGCACGGTTGCTTGATTTTGTCCGTGAACAGCGTTTTGAGCGTATGGGAGCATTCGCATACTGTGAGGTTGACGGAACATATTCGGCGCTTCATTACAAGGATGATATAACCGATGAGGTGAAACAGTCACGTCTGTCACGCCTGATGCGTGTGCAGCAGGATATATCGGCCTCAATAAGCGAATCAAAGGTAGGCAAGACTTTCAAGACTATGATTGACAGCCTTGAGGGTGATTATTACATAGGACGGACCGAGTTTGATTCACCTGAGGTTGACCCTGAGGTGCTCATCAAAGCGGACAGTCAGTTGCCTGTCGGAGAGTTCGTTAATGTAAGGGTGACAGAGGCTGATGCCTTTGATTTATATGGAGAAATAGAGACTAACTAAACTAACCTATATGAATAACAAGCAGTTTTTGACAGAATTGTCCGGCAAATGCCAGATGTCGGCAGAATCAACTGCGCAGCAGGTCCAGACATTAATTGGAGTCATGGAGGATTTATGGAGTAAAGGTGACTCCGTGAGTTTGTCAGGATTCGGTGTTCTTGAAGTGAAAAAGAAGAATGAACGTGTTTCAGTGAATCCTACAACCGGAATACGTATGCTTGTACCGCCAAAACTGGTGCTTACATACAAACCCAGTTCTCTTTTAAAGGATAAACTCAAATAAGGTGCGGTATGAACAACAAGATCAATCTTTCACAACTGGCTGAAATGCTGGCTCAAGTTGGTGGAATGTCAAAAACCGCATCAGAGCAGTTCGTAAAGACATTCTTTGACATCATATCGCAGGGTGTTCTGTCTGAGGGCCTGGTTAAGGTCAAGGGGCTTGGCACATTCAAACTGCTACAGATGGAGGATCGTGAGAGCATCAACGTAAACACAGGTGAGCGCTTTACCATAGAGGGGCATCAGAAAATCTCATTTACTCCCGATGCCGAACTCAAGGAACGGATAAACAAGCCATTTTCGGCATTTGAAACGGTTGTAATCTCAGAGGAGCAGGCTGAACAACTAGGTGATGATATAGAGACCAGTTATTCTGAAGATCCTACGGCCGATGATGTTGAACCCAAGGTTGAGCCTCAGGTAAAGGATGTTACCCAGAAACGTATTACCCGCGTATTCCTTAAGTTTATTGTATGGATACTTTCAATCATACTCTTATTGGGAATAGCAGGATACCTGTTCTGGCCTGTCATCGGTTCACAGGTTATGGACATTCTCAATCTGAAACGCTTTGAAAAGGCTGATGTTACGGTTACAACCAGACAGAATCCTGTAGTGACTGTTAAGGATATCGAGTCAGAAAATCGTGTTGCGGAGGAGCCTGTCAAACCGGTTGAAGAGGCCGTACAACAGCCTGAGGCAACGGTGCAGACTGTTGCGCCCGAATCTGAGCCGGCAGTAAAGCCTGAACCTGCTGTTAAAGAAAACGTGAAACAAACCAAGGAGAACGTGCAGTTCGTTGCTCTTACAAAAGAGGATCAGGCCAAGAGCCTGGCATCATTCACTGAGGCTGATACGGTCAATTACAAGGTGACAGGACTGCTTGCCGTACATACTGTACAAGAGGGTGAGACACTTACAAAACTTGCTCTTAAGTATTATGGCACCAAGAAACTGTGGCCTTATCTGGCTCTGTACAACGATATGAAATCAATTAACAATATGAACACCGGTTGTGAAATAAAAATACCAAAATTAGCAGCCAAGTGATAAATATTTATAATGCTAACTGATAACAACTCAATTTAAAACTTTTTAGTTCATACCCTTTTTCAAATAGTAATATATTTGACACCGTAATCCCCGTAGGGATAGTGTTAAAGGACAATTTAAAATTAATGTTATGAGTGAAAATATTGACATTAGGGAACTGAATGAACGCATTGAAAAACAGAGCGCATTCGTTACCAACCTGATGGCCGGAATGGATCAGGTGATCGTGGGACAGAAACATCTTGTAGAATCACTGCTGATAGGTTTACTTTCTGACGGACATATACTCCTTGAGGGTGTTCCCGGTCTGGCCAAGACACTTGCCATCAAGACTCTTGCTTCACTTATCGATGCAAGTTTCAACCGCATACAGTTTACTCCTGACCTGCTGCCTGCCGATGTTGTGGGAACCATGATCTACAGCCAGAAAGATGAGACATTCCTGCCCAAGCAGGGTCCTGTTTTTGCCAACTTCATACTGGCCGATGAGATAAACCGTGCACCCGCCAAGGTACAGAGCGCATTGCTTGAGGCCATGCAGGAGCGTCAGGTAACTCTTGGAGGTGAGACATTCAAACTGCCCAAGCCTTTCCTGGTAATGGCTACACAGAACCCGATAGAGCAGGAGGGTACATATCCTCTGCCCGAGGCTCAGGTGGACCGTTTCATGCTCAAGGCCGTAATTGACTATCCCAAGATTGATGAGGAAAAGAAAATCATTCACCAGCAGATACACCATGAGATTGGTACCGTTAAGCCTGTAATGACTACAAATGACATTATTGAGGCCCGCAAGGTGGTTGATATGGTATATCTTGATGAAAAGATTGAACAGTATATTGCCGATATCGTATTTGCAACACGTTATCCTGAGAAATACGGACTTAAGGAGATAAAGGAACTCATTTCATTCGGAGGTTCACCCCGTGCATCCATAAATCTGGCTCTTGCAGCCCGTTCATACGCATTTATCAAACGCCGTGGTTATGTGGTTCCTGAGGATGTACGTGCCATTGCACATGATGTTCTGCGTCACCGTATTGGCCTGACATATGAGGCCGAGGCTACCAACGTAACTCAGGACGAACTTGTGAGCCGCATTCTGAACAAGGTTGAAGTACCTTAATCCAATTACCTTATAATCAGTTTAGTATGGAAACGAGTGAACTGATAAAAAAGGTCCGTAAGATTGAGATCAAGACCCGCGGTCTGTCCAGTAACATTTTTGCCGGCCAGTACCATACCGCCTTTAAAGGGCGTGGTATGGCATTCAGTGAGGTGCGTGAATATCAGTACGGTGACGAGCCCCGCGACATTGACTGGAACGTTACCGCCCGTATGAACAAACCTTATTCAAAGGTGTTTGAGGAGGAGCGTGAACTTACGGTTATGCTTATGGTTGATGTCTCCAACAGTCTTAATTTCGGTACCCAGGTCATGATGAAACGTGAAATGGTTACTGAGATTGCCGCTACGTTGGCATTTGCTGCCATTGAGAACAATGATAAGGTGGGGCTGCTGTTCTTCAGTGACAGGATAGAAAAGTTCATACCGCCTCAGAAAGGACGCAAGCATATACTTTATCTTATCCGTGAACTGCTTGATTTTCAGCCAGAGAGCAATGCAACTGACATAACCGTTCCGCTGGAATTCCTTACAGGTGCAGTAAAAAAGCGTTGTACGGCGTTCCTGTTGAGTGATTTCATTGATGCGCATGATTATAAGAACGCACTTACCATTGCAAACCGCAAGCATGATATAGTGGCTATACGTGTATATGACAGGCGTATGGAGGAATTGCCCGATGTAGGACTGATGAAACTCTATGATTCCGAAACCGGTCAGGAGATGTATATTGACACATCGTCGGCATCGGTCAGAAACGCACATCATAAGTGGTTTGAGGAGAATACGTTGAGATGCAAGGATTATCTGACGCGCAGTCATGTTGATTCAGTATCTGTCAGGACTGATCAGGATTATGTCAAGGGGCTGATGGGACTGTTTGCTAAGCGAAATTGACAATTTTTGGAGCAGTGAGAGGAGAGAAAGTTTACTTTCTATCCCGAATCGCGACAAAAATCATGGCACGAAGTGACATAATTGAGAATTGATAATGAAAAGAATACTAATATACATATTATTCGGGGTCTTTCCGGTGGCGTATGCATCGGCCCAGAATGTCGTTGTCAGGGCTGAGGTGGATTCCATGATGATGTGGATAGGGCAGCAGACCGGGCTTCATATCGAGGTTACATGTGATCCGGGGCAGGATATTGCATTTCCTGTATATCGGGATACCATTATTAAGGGACTGGAGATAATTCCGCCGGTAACAACTGATACGCAATACGTGAACAACGGACAGCGTATGACGGTTACACGCAATTATACGGTGACCTGTTTTGACTCGGCACTGATGTATATTGCTCCTATTCCGGTATATGTTGACAGCGTTGAGTATCTGTCAAACCGTCTGGCTCTGGCTTTCATGACTTATGATATCCCTGAGGGTGAGGAGAAACAGATTTTCGGCCCCAAGGATAACCTCAGAGCACCGGTAATGTTTTATGAGATAAAAGGATTCCTGTTGTTCTGGATTCTGGCCATAATTGCCATATCTGTAGCGATTTATCTGTTTAAGAGATACAGTGATGACAAACCTATAATCAGGAGAGTCAAGATAGAACCGAAAGTTCCCGCCCATATAAGGGCTATTTCAGAAATAGAGGAACTGAGGCAGGCTGGGGGACCTCACAGTGAAGATTCCAAGAGATATTATACTCAATTGACTGATATTCTGCGTGAATACATCAATGACAGGTTTGGATTCAATGCTACTGAGATGACCTCATATGAGATTCTTGAAAGGCTTGAGGAGAGCCAGGATAAGGATTCTCTGAATGAATTGAGAGATCTGCTTTCAACTTCAGATATGGTCAAGTTTGCCAAGTTCAAACCGATGCTGAATGAGAATGACCGCAACCTGGTGACTGCAATGGAGTTTGTGAACGAGACCAAGATTGAGGTTCCTGAAGAGGAACTGCAACCCAAGGAGCAGGAAACCATTGTTGAGGAGAAACGCAGTAAGGGAGCTCGCATGGCGCTTTTCGTGGCCGGTACGGCTGTTGCAGTGGCCGGTACGGCGTTTTTTGTGCTTGCCATTTTGAGATTGTATTACCTGTTCTTTTAAAAGACACGAATCATGACATTTGCAAACAGCGCATATCTGCTTTTGATGCTTCTGATCATACCTTGCGTCATATGGTATGTTCTTAGAGGCAACAGGAGGCGTGCAACACTTTCTGTACCCACCACATCAATGTATGCGGGTATGAGAAAGAGTTGGAAATACTACCTTATACATGTTCCGTTTATTCTGGATATGATTGCGATAGTATTGCTGTCGCTCATTCTGGCTCGTCCACAGACAACGGACCGTTGGCAGGATACAGAGATTGAGGGTATTGACATTATGCTTTGTGTTGATGTATCCACCAGTATGCTGGCTGAGGACCTTAAGCCCAACCGTATTGAGGCAGCCAAGCAGGTGGCATCGGAATTCATAAACGGACGTCCGAATGACAATATAGGTTTGACGATATTTGCCGGTGAGGCGTTTACCCAGTGTCCAATGACAGTTGACCATGCCGTTCTGCTGAATATGTTCCAGAACGTAAGCAGTGATATTGCCGCCAAGGGTATCATTGAGGACGGTACCGCAATAGGAATGGGACTTGCCAATGCAATAAGCCGTCTCAAGGACAGTCAGGCCAAGTCAAAGGTTATCATACTGCTTACTGACGGTTCAAATAACCGCGGTGAGATATCGCCGATGACTGCTGCAGAGATGGCCAAGAGTTTCGGCATCAGGGTATATACCATTGGTGTGGGAACGAACGGCACAGCACCTTATCCTGTACAGGGCGCATTCGGAAAACAGTATATCAATGTTGCTGTTGAGATTGATGAAAATGTGCTTCGTCAGATTGCCCAGACTGCAAGCGGACAGTACTATCGCGCCACGAGCAACAGCAAACTGAAAGAGGTTTATGAGGAGATTGACAAACTGGAGCGGACCAAACTGCAGGTTAAGGAGTTCAGCAAGAATCAGGAGGAGTATCAGCCGCTTGCATTGCTGCTGATTTTGAGCCTGCTGCTTTCAATCCTGCTCAAACAGACCGTTTTACGTACAATACCTTAGCATTATGTTCAAATTTGCTAATCCTGAATATCTGTATCTGCTGGCACTGGTACCGGTGCTGGTGGTACTGCATATATTTTCAAATATACGCCGTCGCCGCAAACTGGCCGACTACGGTGACGGGGAACTGTTGGCGCAACTCATGCCCGATGTATCGGCAACCCGTCCGAATATCAAGTTCTGGCTGTTGTTTGCAGCATATACATTCAGTTGTTTCCTGTTGGCCAGACCGCAGTTCGGTTCCAAGCAGGAGACTGTTACCCGCAAGGGCATAGAGACTGTAATTGCATTGGATATATCAAACTCCATGCTTGCCGATGACGTCACTCCAAACCGCTTGGAAAAGTCAAAGCGAATCATCTCAAACCTGGTTGACCAGTTCAAGGATGACAAGGTGGGTCTGATAGTTTTTGCCGGCGATGCCTTTGTACAGTTGCCTATAACCAGTGATTTCATATCGGCCAAGGTATTTCTGAATACCATATCGCCCGCTCTGATAACCCGTCAGGGTACCGATATCAAGACTGCCATTGAACTGGCTACACGCAGTTTTACACCTAATGAAGGTGTCGGTAAGGCAATTATTGTGATAACTGACGGCGAGAACCATGAAGGCGGTGCCGTTGAGGCTGCACAGGCTGCTGCCGAAAAAGGTTATATGGTTTATGTAATGGGTGTAGGTCTGCCCTCAGGTTCACCCATCCCGGGTGAACGCAGCGGTGAATTCCGCAGGGACAAGGAGGGCAATGTTGTCGTGACCCATCTGAATGAGGAGATGTGCCGTAACATAGCGGCTGCCGGCAAGGGCGCATATTTCTATGTGGATAACTCAAATGCGGCTGAAAAGGCCCTCCAAAAGGAGATTGACAAACTTGCCAAAGCCGATGTCGAGACCACTGTATATACTGAATATGATGAGCAGTTCCAGATAATAGCATGGATCATTCTGATACTTGTTCTGTTTGAACTGTTTATCTGTGAGAGCCGTAATCCAAGGCTCAGAAAGTTCAGTCTTTTCAAAACTGATGAGGAGAAATAATATGAAAAAGATATTGTTGTTCTGCCTGATGACGTTTTCGGTGACCGGTGCTTATGCACAAAGGTCTGACCGTTCATTTATACGTAAGGGTAACAGGATGTTTGCGGACAGCCTGTTTATCAAGGCTGAGGAGAACTATCTTAAGGCTGTGGATATGAATCCTGAGTTGTATGAGGGCAATTATAATTTAGGTAATGCATATACGGCGCAACAGAAACCAAATGAGGCCATTGAACAGTACCGTAAAACCGCTAATGCCCTTGAGGCCCGCAAGAAAGAACTGATGGATAATCCTGGCTCCAATTCCAAGGATCTGGCACAATGCAAGCAGGATCTGGCCAAGACATATCATAACACAGGAGTGGTTTATCATATGTGTGAACAGTATGACAAGGCAGTTGAGTCATATAAACAGGCTTTGAGAAACAATCCGCAGGATGACGAGACACGCTATAACCTGATACTGGCACAACGGATGCTTGAGCAACAGCAGCAAGACCAGCAGCAACAGCAGGATCAGCAGCAGGACCAGCAACAGCAGCAAGACCAACAGCAACAGGATCAGCAACAGCAGGACCAGCAACAACAGGAGGAACAACAGCAGCAAGAGGAGCAGCAGGATATGTCACAGGAGAATGCCGAGCAGATTCTTGAGGCAGCCATGCAGGATGAGAAAGATGTTCAGGAGCGTGTCCAGGAACAACTGATGAGGGTTCAACCCAAGAAACCGTTGGAAAAAGATTGGTAATATGAATATATCAGACAAGACAAAGAGACTGTTCCTGTCAGTCATGGTTATCATGCTGGCAGGGGTTCAGGCCGTTGCAGAGGATGCCACCTTGACTGCTCAAGCCCCCCAGGCTGTAGTTGTAGGTGAGCAATTCAGATTGACATACAGGGTGAATACCGGTGACGCCAAGGAGTTCCGTGCTCCGGATATGAAAAACATCAATATCCTGACAGGACCTGTCACGTCAACGTCATCAAGCACTCAGATAATAAACGGCAAGGTATCAAGCAGCACATCAATCACTTATACATACGTTGCCGTAGCAACCCAAGAGGGTGATATTGAGATTGACGGTGCCACAATAAAGGCTAACGGCAAGCAGATTACATCAAACAAACTCACTATCAAGGTGCTGCCTCCTGACCGCACATCGCAACGGCAGAGCGGACAAGGGCAGGGTAGTGCGCAGTCCGGACAGCAGAACGTTTCAGGGCAGAGTTCGGCATCGGGTGATGACCTGTTCATGCTTGCAACTGTTGACAAGACCACGGTATATGAGCAGGAGGCCCTGCTGCTTACATTCAAGATTTACAAATTGCCGTCAGTTGACTTGCGCACCATGAGCAACAAGATGCCTGATCTTAAGAATTTCCATGTTCAGGAGGTTGAGTTGCCACAGCAGAAAGAATTCAATCTTGAGCATTACAACGGTCGCAATTACCAGACCATGGTCTGGAGCCAGTATGTGCTGTTCCCGCAGCATTCAGGAGATCTTGAGATTCCTGCCACACCGTTTGAAGGTGTCGTGGCTCAGCGTGTGGAAAACCGCAGCAATGACGTGTTTGACATGTTCTTCAATTCAAACAGATATGTTGAAGTCAAGAAAGACCTTTCCACACGTAATATCAAGATAAAGGTTAAACCGTTGCCTCAGGGCAAAAGCAGCGCTTTTTACGGCGGAGTAGGTGATTTCAACATCAGTTCCACGATAAGCAGTACTGATGTTACTGCAAATGATGCTGTTACTGTACGTGTTATACTGTCAGGTACCGGCAATCTGAAACTGATCAAGACTCCTGAGATAAAGTTCCCGCAGGATTTTGACATATATGACCCTAAGGTTGAGAACAAATACTCCATCAAGGGCGGCCGCCAGACCGGAAACAAGGTTTATGAATATCTTGTAATTCCGCGTCATGCCGGTCAATATACCATTCCGGCTCTTGAATTTCAATATTTTGACACCAAGTCAGGTACATACAAGACTGTCAAGACCGATGAATATACCCTGAACGTTGCCAAAGGACAGGGTGGAGGAGAGTCCCAGACATCGGTGGCTTATGTTAACAAGGAGGACCTTAAGTTTGTGGGTCAGGATGTGCGTTTCCACTCAACACCGTTGACTCTCAGATCAACCGGAAGTGAGTTCTTTGGATCATTCCTGTTCTGGCTATGCCTGGCTATCCCGCCGGTTATTCTGCTGGTACTTGTAATCATATCACGCAAGCGTATTGCAGACAGCGCCAATGTGGCCAAGGTCAGAGTAAAGAAAGCCAGTTCTGTAGCCACCAAACGCCTTAAAGTGGCACGCAAACTGATGAAAGAGGGCAAAAAGAACGAGTTCTATGATGAGATGATGCGTGCCTTGTCCGGCTATTTCGGTGATAAACTGGCTATTCCGGTGTCTGAGTTGTCAAAAGAGAACATTGAGGCTGAGTTAAAGCGTCGCAATGTATCAGAAGAGCCTGTTAAACAGGTAATTGGACTGATGGATGACTGTGAGTTTGCCCGATATGCCCCCGGTGATGATACGGGACGTATGGACAGACTGTATGATGAGGCCGTTAATGTGATTGGGCAGATTGAAAACACGATAAAATAATATGAAAAAGATTATAAGTATATTTTTGGCAGTTATTCCGTTGATGTCTGCTGCGCAGGAGGACGGAATGGTGAGCCTGGTTGCAGATTCAGCCAAGACTGCAGCAATTCCCACACTTGCCGAGGCTGACAGCGCATATATACAAGGTGATTATCTTAAAGCAATCAGCGTTTATGAGTGGATTGTTGATAATCAGGGTTCAAACGCCACACTCTATATGAATCTGGGCAACTGCTGGCTCAAACGTGATGAAATAGCCAAGGCTATCCTGTATTATGAGCGTGCTTATCTGATTGACCCTTCTGATCCGGATATCAGATTCAATCTGGAACTGGCCCGTACCAAGACAGTTGACAAGGTAAATGCTGTCAATCAACTGTTCATTGTTGTGTGGTTCAAGAAACTTCTGGCCGTACTTGATGTAAACGGTTGGGCGGTCATGACGGTCATTCTGTTTGCATTGTGCATATTAATGGCTGGAGTGCTTTTATTCTCAAAGAAGCGCGGCATACGTAAAATATCTTTTTCTTTTAGCGTAATTTTCTTGCTTTTGTCCATTTTATCTTTTATCTTCGCTACAACACAGATGGGAAATATCAAAAACCGTGATACGGCAGTCATCATGTCACCGAGCGTAACGGTTAAGAGTACACCCAGCAGTGGCGGTACAGACCTGTTTATCATTCATGAAGGTCATAAGGTTCAAATACTGGATTCTTCAATGAAAGAGTGGGTTGAGATAAGATTAGAGGACGGCAATACGGGTTGGATACCAATTAATGTAATGGAAATCATTTAACAGCAGTATGGAATGACAGAAGCACAGGGTCTCATAGAGACAGACAGATTGGCCACGCTGTCAGTTAATGGCAGCGATTCCCTGTTTTGGGATAATGTGGCCGATATATATACCTCTGTCTATGTGTGGATACCTCTTGCTATTGCTGCTATTTTCCTGATAATCAGAAACGTAAATCCCAAAAGAATTCTCTTTGTACTGTTGATGATTGCTCTCACGGTATTACTGTGTGACCAGTTGTCATCATCAGTATTCAAGCCGTTGTTCCACAGGCTCAGGCCGACACATGATCCGTTTATATTAAATATGGTAGATACCGTAAACGGCTATCGTGGAGGACTTTACGGATTTTTCTCAGGCCATGCCGCCAATTCATTCGGTCTGGCAGCATTGTTCCTGTGGCTGGTAAGAGACAGACTGTTCAGTCTGTCAGTGGGTATTTGGGCCATAGCCAATTCTGTTATCAGAACTTATCTTGGCGTTCATTTTATAGGTGACATACTTGTAGGCGCCATTGTAGGTAGTCTGATAGGGAGTTTCACATATTGGTTGTACCTGTTGGTATCAAGAAAAGACAGAAATTACCTTAATTTGCACAAATCCAGTCTGTTATACACAAAATCAGGGTTTATGCGCAGTGATGTATTCGTGTTCTTGTGTGTGTTGTTCGGCACTTATTCATTAATTATGATTGGGGCCTGTATATATTGATAATTGACTTAACTTAATTTGATAATTACTTAATTTTAATGCTTATGACCAGATTAATCACATTCAATGAACTGCGCCAGATCAAGGCGCAACTTCCAGAGGGCAGTATTCACAGAATTGCCGATGAGCTGAATCTTGATGTAGAGACAGTGAGAAATTTCTTTGGAGGTACAGACTACAAGAAAGGTTCAGCTGTAGGATTTCATATAGAGCCGGGACCAAACGGCGGATGCGTAGTGCTTGATGATACAACAGTTCTTGACAGAGCTCTTGAAATCATTGAGGAAACCAAGAAAAAGTAATCTCATATTTCTCGCAGAAAAAAGATTCTCGCAGAATGCGCAGAAAGTGCAGACTAACGTCCGGATTTACTCCGGACGTTGTTTTTTTATGACCACGAATTATATTTCTGCGTTTTCAGCGATTTCTGCGAGATTTCAAAATTTGCATAATAACTATTATGTTAAATAGGATAAATTGACCGGCACCCTCTTGCACAAAATAAAAGAGCCGGCAGATATCCTACCGGCTCCATATTAAGATATTTGTAAAATCAAATCATATCATTAGCCTTGAGCAGTTTCTCAAGATCATTGAGTTCCTTATCCATTGCCAGTTTGAAATAGATCTGATACAATGGAATTCCCCAAGTCCTGATTCCTGCAGGATCAAGTTCTCTCAGTTTCTCAACGTAAGGCTGTGCCTTCTTGTAGTACTCCTTTTCCTCCTGAAGAACTTTCTTGTACTCAGCAGAACGGTAGTTTACGTTTGACTTTGAATCAACGTATGCTGTAGCCTGGTTCATGTAGCAGAGTCCAATGTTGTTAAGTGCCTCAGTCATCTCAGGATCCTTTTCCAAGGCTGTCTTATAGTAATTGATAGCCTTCTCATAATCCTTGCTCTGCTGGGCAATGAAACCGAGAACAAAGTAGTTGTAAGCCTTGTCAGGAGCAATCTTTGTCATCTCCTCAACAAACACCTCAAGTTCTGCCATATCATCCTTGTAGTAGGTCAGCAACTTGTTGTAGTAATAGTTGGCTGTCGGGAACTTGACAAGACCCTCCTTAAGTGTCTCAAGCCATTTTACTGTATCACCCATGTTTCCGTAACTCTCGCAGATGAACTCTGTTGCAATCTCACCGTTTTCCTCATCATTTACAGCAACTGTTGCATATTTGAGAGTCTTTTCCCAATCCTGCATGTTGAATGCGGCAAGTGCGGGGAAATATGAATAATATGCTCTGCGCTGCTGGAAGATGCTGTCAGCGTCAACGTAACTCTTAATGATTGGGTTGTCAGCCATAGTAAAGTATGCGTCAAACACATCGTATGCCATCTTATAGTCAGAACGGTTGTTGAAGTAGAAAATACCTGCCTGGATAAGTGCCGGGAGGCAACGATGTATATCCTGAGCATGCTTGCGTCTTACCTCATCAGATGTCTTACCCTTTTCATTGGGAATCTGCTGGATAGAATCAGCCTTGATCTCAAATTTGTACCAGTCAAGCAACAGGTTGTACATAGCGGCTGTGTCAACTCTTTCCCTGCGGCTGAACTTGATATCCTCATCATAATAGAAATATCTGTAAATCTCGGCAGCCTCAAACCAAGTCTGGTCCCAATCTTTCAAAAGTGGATCCTTGATGGCCTGATCTATCAGTCTCTTGGCGCCCATCTTGTTGGGTACATCCTCTCTTTCCATGATGTCACGTGCTTCTTTGACCGTCTTTTGAGCGGTCTTTGTGGCTTTTTTAAGCTCTTTTTCAGTCATCTGAGCATATGATGTGCACGATAATCCGAGAGCGGCAATCAATACAAAAATCAGCTTCTTCATTTCGAATAAGTTTTATAGGTTTTACATTAATAATATATCAATCATAATCTGTAGTTAAATCATTCGGTCACCGGAGCCTCTGGAGCGGGTGCTTCCCCACCCTCTGCGGCACCTTCGGCAGGCATCTCCTCAATGGGCTCACTGTCAACCTTGCAAATGGAACCGATCTGGTCATTACGCTTTTCAAGGTTGATGAGGCGCACACCCTGTGTGGCGCGTCCCATTACGCGGAAATCAGATACGCTTACACGCAGTGTAATGCCTGATTTGTTGATGATTACCAGATCATTGTCATCGGTAACTGCCTGAATTGAAACAAGTTTGCCTGTCTTATCAGTAATGTTCAAGGTCTTGACACCCTTACCGCCGCGGTTGGTCTTGCGGTAATCCTCAATCTCCGAACGCTTGCCGTATCCCTGCTCTGATACAACCATGATTGTCTCCTCAGGCTGCTCGTCAACAGCAATCATACCTACTACGCAATCCTCACCGTCATCATCAAGAGTCATTGCGCGAACGCCGGTAGATACACGGCCCATGCCGCGTACAGTGCTCTCATTGAAGCGGATTGCACGACCGTTGCGGTTGGCAATGATTATCTCCTTGTTGCCGTCAGTAAGCAATACGTTGATTACCTTATCTCCCTCATTAAGGTTGATGGCGTTGATACCGTTCTGACGCGGACGTGAGTAATCCTGCAGTATGGTTTTCTTGATAACACCGTTCTGAGTGCAGAATACCAGATAATGGTTCGATGTGAAATCAACATCAGCCAGATTCTTTATGGCGATATATGCATTTACTGCATCATCGGGCTCAATGTTGAGCATGTTCTGGATGGCACGGCCCTTTGAGGTCTTGCCGCCCTCAGGAATGTCATAAACCTTGAGCCAGTAGCAGCGTCCCTTCTGTGTAAAGAACAGGATGTAGTTGTGCGTTGTGGCTGTGAATATGTGCTCAATGAAGTCTTCATCACGCTTGTCACTGCCACGGGAGCCTACTCCACCCCTGCCCTGCAGACGATATTCTGTAAGAGCGGTACGCTTGATGTAGCCCAGGTGTGACATGGTTATAATCATCGGCTCATCGGCATAGAAGTCCTCAGGATTGAACTCCTCACTTGCATATACGATTTCTGTCTTGCGCTCGTCACCGTATTTGTCAATGATTGCCTGCATCTCATCCTTGATTACCTGCTTGCACTTTTCAGGATCGTCCAGAATGCTCTGCAACTCCTCAATACGTGCCATAACCTCATTGTACTCCTCATGCAACTGATCCTGCATGAGTCCGGTAAGCTGACGCAGACGCATGTCAACTATGGCCTTGGCCTGGATATCATCCAGTCCGAAACGGTCCATAAGGTTCTGAATGGCGTCATTCGGAGTCTTGGCAGCCTTGATTATCTGTATAACCTCATCAATGTTATCTGATGCAATAATCAGTCCTTCAAGTATGTGGGCACGTTTCTTGGCCTCCTCAAGATCAAACTTGGTGCGGCGGATAACCACCTCATGACGATGATCTATGAAGCATTTGATAAGGTCACGCAGGTTGAGGCATTTGGGGCGTCCCTTGACAAGAGCAATATTGTTTACGCCGAATGATGTCTGCAGTGCCGTCATCTTGAACAGTTTGTTCAGCACTACGCCGGCATTGGCATCACGCTTCACGTCAATGACAATACGCATACCTTCACGGTCTGACTCGTCATTCACGTTGCTTATGCCCTCAATCTTTTTATCTGTAACAAGTTCTGCAATGAACTTGATGAGTTCTGCCTTGTTTACTCCGTAAGGAATCTCTGTGACAACAATCTTGTCATGCTGCTCACCGGCCTCAATCTCTGTCTTGGCACGCATAATCACGCGGCCGCGACCGGTCTCATAGGCCTCACGTACGCCGCTGATTCCGTAAATGTATGCGCCTGTTGGGAAATCAGGAGCCTTTATGTACTGCATCAGTTCGTCAACCGTGATGTCTGGATTGTCAACCATGGCCATGCAGCCGTTCAACACCTCTGTCAGGTTGTGAGGCGGCATGTTGGTGGCCATACCTACGGCAATACCCGATGAACCGTTCACAAGCAGGTTCGGTATGGTTGCAGGGAGCACTGTAGGCTCCTCCTCCTTGTTGTCATAGTTGGGAACAAAGTCAACGGTGTTCTTGTTGATGTCCTGCATCATCTCCTCACCTATCTTGCGCAGGCGGACCTCGGTGTAACGCATGGCAGCCGGGCTGTCACCGTCAATGGAACCGAAGTTACCCTGGCCGTCAACCAGAGGATAACGCATGATCCAGTCCTGTGCCAGACGCACAAGAGCACCATATACTGATGAATCGCCATGAGGATGGAAGTGTCCGAGCACGTCACCTACCGTACGTGCTGATTTGCGGTAGCCTTTATCAGATGTGTTTCCGTCACGCATCATACTGTAGAGTATGCGGCGGTGTACCGGTTTGAGGCCGTCACGTGCATCCGGGAGAGCTCTGGCTACGATAACTGACATTGAATAGTCAATGTAAGAGGACTTCATCTCCTCCTCAATGTTTACCTTGATAATTCTGTCTTGGTTTTCCAATTTCTTTTAAGTTTTAAGGCTTTTTTTATGATTAGAAAGCCTGTTTATTTTACGCACCCAAAAATACTCCAAAAATAGTTCATAAGCAACATTACGCGCGTATTTTTAATAAGGTGTTGAAAAGATTCCGGCAAGTTTATCGGACTTTATGGCATATCCTTATGATTGGCACGCGATTTGCCTTATCTTTGTGTCCTGTTAAGGGATTATTGCCTTGAAACGAAAGTACAGAGAATAGAATGGACAACAAGATATCAGACAAACTAAATTCAATATTGTCACTTTGCAAGGAGGAGGCAGAACGGCTGTCTTATGCCGAGGTCATGCCTGAGCACCTTCTGTTAGGCATTATACGTGACGGCAAGAACAAGGCCATAGACCTGCTTGTAAGTATGGGTGTTGACCTTAATGAACTCCGATACAAACTGGAGACATCACAGACCGGTCAGGAGATTCAGGCAAGCAAGGTGCCTATTGAGCGCATCGCTCTCTCTGATGTTGTGACAAGACTGCTTAAGATAAGTATTCTTGAAGCAAGACTGCAACACAAGGATGAGGCCGATGCCGAGCATCTTCTGCTGGCAATCACACGTGACCGTTCCAGTAACACAGCGAACATACTCTCCTCATACAGTGTGGATTACCGCGCATTGCTTGAGCAACTCAACGATGGCGCCGGCAATACCAGGATGGGAATGGGCCTGACAGATGAGGATGATGATGACGATGATGAAATGCCCTCCACCCCGCAAGGTTCCGGTAGCGCACGCAAGGACGGCAAGACTGCAACCGCATCACGTTCAGGCAGTGCCACTCCGGTTCTGGACAGTTTCAGTACCGATATGACACAGGCTGCCCTTGACGGCAAACTGGATCCGGTTGTAGGGCGTGAAAAAGAGATAGAACGTCTGGCTCAGATACTCACCCGCCGCAAAAAGAACAATCCCATATTGATTGGCGAACCGGGCGTTGGTAAGACCGCCATTGTTGAAGGATTGGCACAACGCATTGTTCAGCGTAAGGTGTCACGTATGCTGTTCGGCAAAAAACTGCTCTCTCTTGATATGGCTGCAGTCGTTGCCGGCACCAAATACCGCGGACAGTTTGAGGAAAGACTGCGTTCCATTATTCAGGAACTCAAGAAAAATCCTGACATAATCCTTTTTATTGACGAGATTCACACAATAATAGGTGCCGGTTCCGCCCCGGGTTCAATGGATGCCGCAAATATGCTTAAACCCGCCTTGTCACGAGGTGAGATACAATGCATAGGTTCCACCACGGTTGATGAGTACCGCAAGTCCATTGAGAAGGACGGTGCCCTGGAGCGCCGTTTCCAGAAAATACTTGTTGAGCCTACATCGGCCGAAGAGACTTTGCTTATTCTGCAGAATATAAAGGAACGTTATGAGGATCATCACAACGTGCTTTATACTGATGATGCGCTCAAGGCATGCGTAAGTCTGGCTCAGAGATATATTACAGACCGCGCGTTCCCTGACAAGGCCATTGACGTGATGGATGAGGCCGGTTCACGTACGCACCTTTCAAATCTCTCCGTTCCCAAGGAGATTGAGGAGAAAGAACAGCAGATAGACTTTACGCGCCAGGGCAAGACCGATGCGGTAAGCCGTCAGGATTTTGAGTTGGCGGCACGTTTCCGCGACCAGGAGAAAAAACTGGAAGGAGAACTTGAGCAGATGCGCAAAGACTGGGAACAGACTCTCAAGAGTAAGCGTGAAACTGTCAGCGATGAGGATATTGCCGGTGTCGTTTCAATGATAAGCGGTGTTCCCGTACAGAAAATTGCACGTGAGGAAGGTGAGAGACTGAAAGGTCTGGCCCCTGCCCTCAAGTCAAAGGTGATAGCCCAGGATTCTGCAATCGACCTGCTTGCAAGAGCAATACGCAGAAGCCGCGTCGGATTGAAAAATCCAAACAAACCGATAGGGTCGTTCCTGTTTCTTGGACCTACCGGCGTTGGTAAGACCCTGCTTGCAAAAGAACTGGCCGAGCAGTTGTTCGGCACCACTGATGCGCTGATACGTGTTGACATGAGTGAATTCATGGAGAAATTCGCCGTATCACGTCTGGTGGGTGCGCCTCCCGGATACGTGGGTTATGAGGACGGCGGTCAATTGACTGAAAAAGTGCGTCGCAAGCCCTACTCCATCGTACTGCTTGACGAGATTGAAAAGGCACATCAGGATGTTTTCAACATTCTGCTTCAGGTAATGGATGAAGGACGTCTCACAGACAGCGAGAGCCGTACGGTTGATTTCCGCAACACCATTATTATAATGACCTCAAACATCGGCTCACGCCAGATTCAGGAGTATGGACGCGGAATAGGTTTCTCAACATCTGATTCCAGCACAGACCTGGCACGCCAGGACATAATCCGCAAGGCGCTGAACAAGTCATTTGCACCTGAGTTCATAAACCGTATTGATGAGATAATCACATTCAATCAACTTGACCGTGAGGCTGTGGGTCGCATAGTTGAGATAGAACTCTCACAACTGGCATCAAGGATGGAAGGTATGGGATACGCCCTGTCTGTTACAGACGGAGCCAAGTCTTTCCTTGCAGACAAGGGTTACAGCCGTGAATACGGCGCCCGTCCGCTCAAGCGTGCCATTCAGAGTTATGTTGAGGACAAACTGGCCGAGGTAATGATTGACGGAGATTGCCCTGTAGGTTCAAACCTGTCAGTTGATGTCAACAAGGACAATACAGACCTTTCAGTCACTGTAGTGACCAAATGATTTGACATAGAGTCACAACGTGGATTTCATTCAGCCAAAATGTCAGTCGGGAAACCGTCTGGCATTTTTGTTGTATTATACCATGCAAACAGAAAACAATAAAACAATATAGTTATGCAGAAAGGTACAATCGGGGTAACAACTGAGAACATATTCCCCATTATCAAACAGTTCCTGTACAGTGACCGTGAGATTTTCTTGCGTGAGATAGTATCAAATGCAGTAGATGCAACCCAGAAACTCAAGACACTTGCCTCAAAAGGCGATTTCAAGGGTGAGATGGGCGATCTGACCGTTCATGTTACCGTCGGCAAGGACACCATAACCGTCAGTGACCGCGGTATCGGTATGACTGCCGCTGAGATTGACAAGTACATCAACCAGATTGCATTCTCTGGTGCAAATGATTTCCTTGAAAAATACAAGAATGACGCAAACGCCATCATCGGTCATTTCGGTCTTGGATTCTACTCCGCTTTCATGGTGTCAAAGAAGGTTGAGATTATCACCAAATCATACCAGGACGGTGCGCAGGCTGTAAAATGGAGTTGTGACGGTTCACCTGAATTCCAGTTGTCAGACAGCGATAAGGCTGACCGCGGTACAGATATCATACTCTATCTGGATGATGACAGCAAGGAGTATCTTCAGGAGTCAACCATTCAGGGTCTGCTCAAGAAATACTGCCGTTTCCTGCCCGTAAAGATTGCCTGTGGCAAGAACAAGATATGGAAGGACGGCAAGGAGGTTGAAACTCAGGAGGACAATATTATCAACAATATTGAGCCTCTCTGGACCAAGACTCCCAGTGAACTTAAGGATGAGGATTACAAGGGTTTCTACCGCGAACTCTATCCTATGCAGGATGAACCCCTGTTCTGGATACATCTGAACGTGGATTTCCCGTTCCATCTGACCGGTATTCTCTATTTCCCAAAAATCAAGACCAATCTGGATCTGCAAAAGAACCGCATTCAACTCTACTGCAACCAGGTGTTCGTGACGGATTCGGTTGAGGGTATCGTTCCGGACTTCCTTACTCTGCTCCATGGCGTTATTGATTCACCCGATATTCCGCTGAACGTATCGCGTTCATATCTGCAGAGTGATTCAAATGTAAAGAAGATATCAGGATATATCACAAAAAAGGTTGCTGACCGTCTGAGTTCCATTTTCAAGAATGACCGTAAGGAGTTTGAGCAGAAATGGGATGACGTGAAACTCTTTATAAACTATGGTATGCTTACAGAGGAGGATTTCTACAGCAAGATGGAGAAGGTGGCTCTCTTTAAGGATACAGACGGAAAGTACTTTACATTTGAGGAGTACAAGAAACTTATTGAGGATAACCAGACAGACAAGAACAAGAGTCTGATATACCTTTACGCAACCAACAAGGAGGAGCAGTACGGTTACATTGAGGCCGCCAAGAACAAAGGCTACAGCGTTCTGCTCATGGATAATCAGTTGGATGTTCCCGTAATAGGTATGCTGGAGCAGAAATTCGGCAACAGCAGCCGTTTCCAGAGGGTTGACAGCGACTCAATTGACAACCTGATTGCCAAGGAGGACAACAAACCGGTGGATCTGCCTGCAGGTCAGTTGCGTATGATAACAAAGGTGTTCAGCAGCCAGATGCCCAAGATTGAAAAGGCTGATTTCCATGTTGATGCACAGTCACTTGGCGAGTCTTCACTGCCCGTCATGGTAACCTGCAGCGAGTATATGCGCCGTATGAAAGATATGGCGGCTATTCAGCCCGGCATGAATTTCTACGGTGATATGCCTGATATGTACACCGTAATCCTGAACAAAGACCACAAACTTATCAAGAAGGTGCTTGAGGATGCAGGTGCGGCATGTGATGCCAAGGTTAAGCCCGAGGATGACAAACTCAACAGCCTCAAGGAGCGCCAGGCCGAGTTGCGTAAGGCTCGTGAGGGTAAGAAGGATGATGAAGTCCCGCAGGCTGAAAAGGATGAGATGAAAGATATTGACGGAAAGATATCTGAGGCTGAAAATGCAATATCAGGTATCTATTCAGAGTACGCAGCAGGCAACAAGATTGTACATGAACTGATTGATCTGGCTCTGTTGCAGAACGGAATGCTTAAGGGTGAAGCCCTGGCAGCATTCATACGCCGCAGCGTAGAACTGATTTAATTCAATAAATCTGTATGAAAAAGGGCACCGGTATTACATCGGTGCCTTTTTTTATGTAATTTTGTAAAAATGCATCTTGCAGATATGTTCAGAAGGGCTTATATATCACTGATACTCATATTGTTATCACTTTCAATTCCGGCCAGTTCACAGAAAGTCGGTCTTGTATTGAGCGGTGGTGGCGCAAAAGGAATGGCTCATATCGGTGTGATACGCGCCCTTGAGGAGAACGGAATCCCGATAGATTATATTGCCGGAACTTCAATGGGTGCGGTTATCGGCTCATTGTACGCTATGGGTTATACTCCTGATGAGATGGAGAATCTGATACGTTCTGATGAGTTCAAAAGTTGGTACACCGGTGCCAAGGATATGAACTACCAGTTCTATTTCAAGCAGAATCCTCCCACTCCGTCCATGATTTCAGCCCAGATTGCAATCCGTGACTCGATGACCGTCATCAGGCCGATGGTTAACAGCGTGGTTGACCCTTTGCAGATGAACCTGGCCTTTGTCGATGTCTTTGCCGGGGCATCGGCCGCATGCGGCAATAATTTTGACAACCTGTTCATTCCTTTCAGGGCTGTTGCATCGGATGTGTTCAACAAGAACTCCATTGTTCTTGATAAAGGTGACCTTGGTACGGCTGTACGTGCTTCAATGTCATTCCCGTTTGTGTTCCGCCCCATTAAGATTGACACCATAATTGCTTATGACGGAGGTATTTATGACAATTTCCCCGTAGATGTCATGATTGATAATTTTCATCCTGATTTCATAGTCGGCGTGAATGTGGCGCAGATGTCAGATGCACCTGTGGTTGAGATCCCGGATGAATTTGACCTTATGGGACAGGTCCGCAGTATGATTGTACAAAAGAGCGACTACAGTCTTGATCCGCGCCAGGGAGTAAAAATCAATATAGATCTGAGCAATGTCAGTCTTCTGGACTTTCAGAGAATCAATGAAGTATCGTCAATAGGCTATAACAAAGCCATGCTGATGATGGATTCAATCAAGTCACGTATTGCTGTAAGGTGTGATTCAGTTCAACTTGCCGTTAAACGTGCGGAGTTCAAGTCCAAGATTCCTGAAATGGTGTTCACTCATGTAAATGTCAAGGGCGTCAACAGTGCGCAACAGCGTTATGTGCTTAAGGAACTTAACTCTACCGGCAGTGAACGTTTTGATTTCAATGATTTCAAGAGCGGATATTTCAAGTTGCTGTCCGATGAGGCCATAAGTGAGATTCTTCCTTCAACACAGTTCAATGCGGCTGATTCAACGTTCGGGCTTAATCTTGATGTCACGATTGACGATTACCCTACGTTCAATCTTGGAGGAGGTCTTTCAACAAGTATTACCAGCCAGTTATACGGTTCAATACAGTATAATCACATAGGCGAGGTCTCAGAATCATTCCTGCTTGAAGGACAAGTGGGTAAATCATACAACAACGCACAGTTCCTTACCAGTATTCAGATGGCCACTAAAGTACCGATGTCTTTCTCGCTTCAGTTGGCATATAACAATATGAACTATTTCAGTTCCGGTTACATATATTCGTCAGACAAATATATGCCTGCTCTGAACAAATCGACGGAGTTCTTTGGTAAACTCAAGATGTCACGTCCGTTCCTGAACAACTATAAGGCTGTATTCTCAATAGGAATTGCCCAGCACAAGGATTTTTATTCCCAAACCAGCAATATTGACCTCAGGTCTTTCAAGTATGATTGCAACCGACACAATATTCTTGGTGGATCTGTTACATTTACAGGCAATACGCTGAATAACCAGTTGTATCCCACGTCGGGCCGGCGTGAGACAATCAGAGCCCAGATATTTACTGAAAATGACAAGTACTTACCAGGAAACGATCCGACCGAGTACAACTCTTATGACCGCTCATGGTTGCAGGCTGAAGGACTTGTTGAGCATTATATCAGGTTCAGTAAACATATAACAATAGGTACATATCTGCAGGCATACTATTCGTCAAGAAACTTTTCAAACAATTATTATGCCACTGTAATGCAGGCCGGGAGTTTCCATCCTACCGCAAACAGCAAGTTCATTTATGACCCGGATCTGACGGCCAACGCTTTCTTTGCAGTCGGAATCAAACCGATTTGGGTAATTAACGACATATTCCATTTGCGTTCTGAGGTATATCTGTTCCAGCCTACCCGTGCCATTGAGAATGTTGACGGCAAAGCGTCATACGGACAACCCTTGTCAGGATTGCAGATGCTTGGCGAACTGACCTTTGTAGCACAATATAACAGAGTCTCATTCAATGCTTTTGTCGATTGGTCAACTACAAGTTATAATCAGGCTTTATTTGGCGTAACGCTGGGTATTCTAATGCCTAACGAATGGTTTATCGAGTAAAAAGACTAACAAATCAATAATATGGAAAAATATCCGCACTATCTTGAAAGGCTTCAGGCCGCTACACGAAAGTATTGGGACAAACCGGCCCTGAACAACATTGGAGGTGAGTCATTTACGTATGCCCAGATGGCACGTTCAATTGCACGCTTCCATATCGTTTTTGAATATGCCGGCATAGAGAAAGGTGAACGTATTGCATTGTGCGCCCAGAACGGAGCACGATGGGGTTTCGCCTATCTGGCTGTCAATACATATGAAACGGTAATTGTTCCCATTCTGGCCGATTTCAAACCTGATAGCGTGATGGGTCTTGTGAACCACTCAGGCAGCATTGTTCTGTTTACTGATTCAGACAAGTGGTCCAAGATGGATATCAAAGAGATGCCTCAGGTACGTGCCGTGTTTGATGTAAATACGCTTAAGTTGCTGTTCTGCAATGATGAGAAGATAGACTACGCATTTACCCATCTTGATGAACTCTTTGAAAAGAAATATCCAAACGGATTCGGACCTGATGACGTGGTCTATCCCACTGATAACTGGGATAACCTTTCAACAATCAACTATACATCGGGCTCAACTGGTGATCCAAAGGGCGTAATGCTCACATACCGCAATTTCTCTGCCAACGTGGATTTTGACCAGCGCCATGTTCCTGCCGGTGACAAGATGGTGTCAATGTTGCCCATGGCTCACATGTACGGTCTTGTCATTGAGTTCCTTTATCCGCTCTGCAACGGCACATCAATCTATTGGTTGGGCAAGGCCCCCACTCCCGCTGCGCTAATGAAAGCGTTTGCCGATGTCAAGCCCTATCTGCTCATTACCGTTCCGCTTGTCATGGAAAAGATATACAAGTCCAAGATCAAGCCTACTATTGATAAGCCTGCCATAAAGATAGCACTTAAGATACCTGGCATTAACCGTATCATTTACAATAAGATAAGAGACGGACTTGTAACTGCCTTCGGTGGAAATTGTGAGGAGTTCATCATGGGTGGCGCCGCACTGAACCCTGAGGTGGAACGCATCTTTAAAAAGATCAAGTTCCCCTATCTGGTTGGTTACGGAATGACCGAGGCCTGCCCTCTCCTGGCATACGAACACTGGACCAAGTATGTGCCCGGTTCATGCGGCAAGCCTGTTGATGTTGCTGAGATACGTATAGATTCTGATGACCCACAGCATACTGTAGGTGAGATCCAGGCTCGTGGTGAGAATATAACCATCGGCTATTACAATAATCCTGAAGCTACTGCCAATGCCTTTACTGAAGATGGCTGGCTCAAGACGGGTGACCTTGGCATTATGGATGCAGACGGCAACATATTCATACGTGGACGCTCCAAGAACATGATTCTGGGACCATCGGGTCAGAATATCTATCCTGAGGAGATTGAGGCTGTGGTAAACAATCAGGATTACGTGATTGAGTCTGTTGTTGTAGACCGTGGCGGTAAACTTGTGGCTCTAGTTTATCTTGATGAACAGGCCATTGCCAAGGCACTTCTGGACGCCGAGGCCAAGGATGCAATACCAGAGAATATCCGCCTTGCATCAAACCGTAAACTGCCTGTTTACAGCCAGTTGGCTAAGGTTGAAATTCAGGCCGTTCCGTTTGAAAAGACTCCCAAAATGTCTATCCGCCGTTTCCTGTACAAATGACCTGTTTAAATCCGTTTTGATATATTCCAGGCTTATTTTGTTGCAGTAAGCAAAAAATGATTAATTTTGGGGCTCAAAATATGAATTATCAACAATCATTAATCACAAATTCAGTTCATTAATAAATGAAAAAACTTTCAACAATCGCCCTCATTGCATGTGTTACATTGAGTGCATGTGGTCAAAAAGACCCGGGTCTTAAGGACGCTTACAAGAACTATTTCAAGATTGGTGTAGCCGTTACCCCGCGTAACGTAACTGATTCACTTCAGGCATCAATTATCCTTAAGGAATTCAACAGCATTACTGCTGAGAACTGCATGAAACCAGGTGAGATTCATCCCCAGCCAGGTGTATGGAACTTTACTCAGGCCGATGCCATTGCTGATTTCTGCCGCAAGAACGGTATCAAGATGCGTGGTCACTGCCTTGTATGGCACAGCCAGTTCGCTAACTGGATGTTCAACAAGTATGATGAGAACGGCAACCAGGTTGTAGAGCGTGATGAGAACGGTGATACAATTTGGGTTGAGCAGACTGCTCGTGGCGGATTCGGCGGTTTCGGCGGATTCGGTGGCTTTGGCGGCGGTGCTCCTCAGGGCGGTCAGCGTCCACAGGGCGCTCCCCAGGGTGGTCAGAGACAAGGTGGTCAGCGTCAGCAGGGTGCTCCTCAGGGTGCTCCTCAGGGCGGATTCGGCGGTTTTGGCGGATTCGGTGGTGGTGCTCCTCAGGGTGGCCAGCGCGCACAGGGTCAGGCTCCTCAGACAACCAAGGTTCCCAAGTATGCTAAGGCAACCAAAGAAGAGTTCTATGATTCACTCCGTGCTCACATCCAGGTTGTTGTAAACCGTTACAAGGACGTAGTTTACTGCTGGGATGTTGTTAACGAGGCTATGAGCGATGCCAACAACCCCGATGCTCCTTACGAGCAGTCATTCCGTCAGTCAACTGCTTATCAGCTCTGCGGTGACGAGTTCATCCTCAAGGCTTTCCAGTTTGCTCATGAGGCTGATCCCAATGCCGGTCTGTTCTACAATGACTACAGCGCTTGGACTCCTGCCAAGAGAACTTACATCTACAACATGGTTAAAAAGTTGCAGAGCGAGGGTGCTCCTATCACCGGTATCGGTATGCAGGGTCACTACAACATCTATGATAACCCCACTATCGAAGATTTCGAGAAAGCTATCCAGATGTATCTTGAGCTTGTTGACGATATCCAGATCACTGAGTTCGACGTTCGTATCAACCATGAGGCCGGTGGTCAGCTCAACTTCAGCCGTGGCGAGGGTCAGGTTCTTTCAGACTCTATCGCAGAACTCCAGAAAGCAAAGTATGCTGAGTTGTTCAATGTTATCCGTAAGTACAAGAAGAACTTCTCTTGCGTAACATTCTGGAACCTTGGCGACCGCGA
>JAFZKA010000032.1 GCA_017551925.1 Bacteroidaceae bacterium
GTTCCTTCCGCGGACATTTGAAAAACGTCCGCGGAAGGAACCGTCCCTAATGCGTACTTTATGCGAGAGATTTATTTGTGGACGAGGGTGCCGATAGGTTCACCGGCAATGACCTTCTTGAGGTTGCCGGGAATATCCATGTTGAATACGTAGATTGACAGACCGTTCTCCTTGCACATGGTAGTGGCGGTAAGGTCCATCACCTTGAGGTTGCGGTTGTATATCTCGTCAAATGTTATCTCATCAAACTTGGTGGCTGTGGGATCCTTCTCGGGATCAGCGGTATAGACACCGTCCACGCGTGTGCCCTTGAGCATTACATCGGCCTCAATCTCTATGCCGCGCAGTGATGAGCCGGTATCGGTTGTAAAGTAAGGATTGCCGGTGCCTCCCACCAGGATGGCAACCTGTCCCTGTTCCATGGCGTCAATGGCTTTCCATTTTGAATAGAGTTCTCCGATAGGCTCCATGCGGATAGCGGTGAGCACCTTGTTGGGGCAGTCTATTGATGTGAGTGCGGAACTCAGTCCAAGGCCGTTGATTACGGTTGCCAGCATACCCATCTGGTCACCCTTGACGCGGTCAAAACCCTTGCCGGCGCCCTTGAGACCGCGGAAAATGTTTCCGCCGCCAATAACGATGCCAATCTGCACACCCATATCATGTATCTCCTTGATCTGCTGTGCATACTCACCCAGACGTTTCTCGTCTATTCCGTATTTCTGCTCACCCATCAGGCTCTCGCCGCTGAGTTTGAGCAATATCCTTTTGAATCTTGCCATAATGGAATCTGTTTTAGTCAGACAAAAGTAGTTCAAATTGACCACGAATCTCACAAATCAATACGAATTTTTTAACAGGTTTGTTCGCGTGATTCGTAAGATTCGTGGTCGTTTCTTGTTAATTGAGGTGAGTTTGCAAAAATGCAACAGTTTTGAGACGCATTTTTGTTGGTTTTCCGTTTTACGGATGATACTTTTGTCCCGAAACCAATGCTGTTAATGATTCAAAATGTGATTTAACATGACATTGTTTCAGAATTATAAAAAGTATAATTGATTTATTATGAGAATAATCCGTTTTTCTGTAATTGTATTTATCTGTGCGTTTTCAGGCATGTTGTCAGCACAGGAGTTTGTAGATCTGGGGCTGAGTGTAAAATGGAGTACGGTTAACATGGGTACCACGGAGTACAAACCTTACGGCTGGTATTGGACCTGGACCGATGCTATGGCTATCACGACGACCGATGGCAGCCGCATGGCCACCAAGGCTGAGTGGAATGAACTGCTTGAATACTGCTCGTGGAAATGGACAAAGCAGGATGGTAAAAGCGGTTACCTTGTAACAAGTAATATTAAAGGATATAAGGGTAACAGTATATTTCTGCCAGCATCTGGATGGTTGCAGGATGGCAATCTGATGATGACAGACACTTACGCATCATATTGGGCTGCTACTCCGGGCGTCCAACCCGATGAGCAATCAGCTTACGGTTTCAATTTCCAGCGCGGCACTACGGAATGGCACAGTGAGAACAGGGCGTCAGAGCAGTCTGTGCGTATGGTCATGCCTCTGTCAGGTAATGAAATAAGCAAAATCTCTATTGACTGCAAGACACTTGCCATGGAGCAGGGCACAACTGCCAGGCTGAATGTGTTAATGTCAAAGCGTAACGTAAACAGTTCCTCATTATGGAAATCATCCGATGAAAACGTGGTTTCTGTAACGGATGACGGTCTTATTGCGGCCATTGCTCCCGGAACATGCACACTTACAGTCCAGGCTTACGGTAAGAGTGCTGAATGTGCCGTTACTGTTACGCCGCACGAGATGGAATTTGTGGATATGGGACAGGGAGTGCTGTGGGCAACCCGTAATATAGGTGCCGCAAAGCCATCGGATTTTGGTTATTATTATGCATGGGCTGAGATTGAACCCAAGGATTTCTATTCCTGGAATGATTACCGTTATTGCAGTTTTCCACAGCAGAACGGTATGGATAAATATACTGCCGAGGGCATGAGTCATCAGTTCCTTAAGGCCGATTATCTGGACCGTCTGGAACCGATGGATGATATTGCATCGGTCGTATCAGGCGGCAAATGGCGCATGCCTACGGCCGATGATTTCAAGGAACTGATATTGAACAGCAAGTATGAGACGGTCATTGTTGACGGGATCAAGGGTATCAGATTTACAAGCAAGGTGCCGGGTTTTGAGGACAGAAGCATATTCATGCCGTTTGCAGGATGTATGAACGGCGATGAACCCAAGGACAGCGGTAGTGAGTTGTATGTGTGGTCAGCAACCGCGGGGAGGGGCACTCAAGGCGTATATCTGGATACGCGCAGCGCCCAAGATGGAAGATACTATGATGCAAGTCTGATAGACAGAAATCATCCAATTGCTGATGAAAAGAGAGCTCAGCCCAACTTAGCCAGCATGGAGTCCAGGTTTGTGGGAATGAGCGTACGTCCTGTAAAGTCTCCCGGTGATGATATGTTCGCTTCATTGTCATTTGGTTATGAACATTTGGATATGCATTACGGACAGATTACAAAAGCAGAGGTCAAGATGATGCCGTCTAATCGTCCGGTCAATGATATGAATGTAACCTGGGGCTCATCAAATCCTGATGTCGCTGCTGTGGCCGAGGGTTATCTGACTGCTGTAGGCAAAGGCAGTTGCATCATTACCGCTGAATCAGGAGGTAAAAAGGCAGAGTTGGCTGTATCGGTTTCACTGCCCGTGCCCGAACCTGTTGACCTGGGACTGAGCGTTATGTGGGCATCGGCCAATCTGGGCGCTTCATTGCCGGATGAGCCGGGCGGGTATTTCATGTGGGGAGAGACAAGCCCCAAGGCCGGCCTTTATACCGGTGATAAATATAAATTCGGCCAATATACTGACCAGACCACCAAGTATAATTTCTATGCAAGCAACTGGGGAGGATCTAAATATCCGCTTGATTACAAGGAGAGTCTTGATCCCGAGGATGATGCTGCAATGGTTCTGCTTGGCGATGGTTGGCGTATGCCTACAGCCGATGAACTTTGGGAACTCAAGACCAAGTGTACCTGGGAGGCAAAGTATGTAGAGGACACTATTGAGTACAATGTTGACGACACTGTCGAACTCTGGTTTGAAAGAATACTTCTGGGATATGTCATTACCAGCAATGTTCCCGGATATGAAGACCGGAGCATATACCTGCCGGCTGCCGGTTACATAAGTGATTATATAAGTGCGTTCAGTTCCGGTCTTGTCAATAAAGGGACAGCATATTACTGGACATCGACTTTGAATCAATCAATAGGCAATATAGGCAGACGTTTTCATGGCGCATCCATCAGGCCTGTTAAGGCAATTCCTGAATCAGAAAACCGCCGTAAAGCCGCGCCTGATCCCGTCAAGCCTTTAAGGCATAACGCTATGGTTGATTTAGGATTGAGCGTGCTTTGGGCAGACTGCAACGTTGGTGCTGATAAACCTGAAGAACTGGGAGCACGTTTTGCCTGGGGTGAGACCGCGCAGAAAACCTATTATTCAGAGTGCAACTACAAGTACATGGCTGCTTATAAGGATGAAAACAAGTGGTGGTACTCAAAATACATTCCTTTTAAAGAAAATGCCAACGACCCGTATAAGGACGGAAAAACCAGACTGGACCTTGACGATGATGCTGCGCGCGCCAACTGGGGAGGCAAGTGGCGTATGCCCACCAAGGAGGATTATAAGGAACTGTATGAGAAATGTGAATGGAAAGAGGATTCCATAAACGGAGTAAAGGGATTCCGCATAACAAGCAAGGTTCCCGGATATACTCAGAACTCAATATTCCTTCCTTATAATTCATCTTTTTTTGGGGAGAATTTCTTGGCTACAATTTATGTTGAAGGTTATTATCTGACTTCTGACTTAAGTTCCCAATATACAGACCGGTGTGTCGCATTGGCATTCAGTGATGATGAATTCGGAACATCCGATGAGGTGGAACTTGACTTTGGCGAGTCAGTGAGTTCTCTTGGCGGATCAAAAATGTCCAAGATACATATTACGGCCAGGGATAGGGTAAAAGGTTATTCCGTCCGTGCAGTGTGTGCAAAAGGGGACAGTCCCCAATTGCACGTGACAAAGTAAATGTATAATACGTGCAAAAGGGGACAGTCCCCTTTTGCACACAAAGAATAATGAGATGAATAAATTCAGGATTTGTTTGGTGTTTCTTGCCGGACTGCTGGTCACGGCGGGAGTGCAGGCCAAGAAAAAGGATATCATAAGCCGCGAAAGGGGAAAGAGCATAACTTTCCGTGTTGATCCTGATCTGCCCGAACCTACGGGACAGGGACTGCGGATGATGGACGGTAAGGGGCTTATCATTGAGTTCCTGGACCGAAGAGAGATTCCAGGTGATGCCGCGACAGTTGTAGGCTCCGGTTTTGGTCAGGAAGAATATGCATACTATGGTGAGAACCCATTCTTTAAAGGCATGATTGATGCATTTGCTGATCATCGTCCGGTGGTTCTTTCACCCGATGTAATATGGTTTCTGATCTGTCAGGGATTTGCCCACTATGTGAATGACAACCCCGAAGAATTGCGTAACCTGTTTGTGGATCATGAAGGCAAGATAGACCTTGTAGTACAGTCCGGTAAAGATCTTTTGAGTGGTAAGGCTGACTTTGAAGCAATTGTTGACAGCTTTTTTGTGAAGATACGTGACAACACCAAGGGTGAAATAGCCGATATAATGGCTCAGAAATTCTCCACGACAGGCGTGAATGAGCACATAGTATCAGAGATTGTGCTTATGGAGACAGTCAAGTCATACTTCAACTACATTGTGATGTATATGTCATGCGGTATCCCGAGCATCACTCTTACCGGCACCCCTGATGATTGGCAATCCATTCTGGACCGTACCCGTAAACTGAGCGCATACGGCATAGAGTGGTGGGTAAAGGATCTGGAGCCAATACTGACAGAATTCGTAAAGGCATCAAAGGGTAAACCCGATGTAAATTTCTGGAAAAGTATCGTAAAGAAATACCGCCCGGGCGATTTGCGTGGACTCAGTTGCGGAATGGATATCGGCTCCACCAAGTTTGACGGCTGGTTCCTTAAATTCCTGCCGTATGACAAGTCAGGACGAACCCCCGATGAGGTCAATATGGACCACAGCATGTTGCCTGAGATGGTCCGCACAGACTACAAGTACATCATATACAATGATTTTACAGGTGAGATTGAGACCGAGTTGATGATGGAGTTCTGGGCCGGAATAGTGGGCTGGGATGTTGACGCTGAGACCTATGCCATGACTCCCAAATTGGGCTGGTTTACCCGAGGAAAGCAGACTGAAGAAGAACTGTTGGCTGAGTTTGAGTCTCAGTCCAAAGACAGTTGGGACGGCCTTAGCCTCAGGGTGAACAGGGTTCCTGACATTATCCGCAAGATGGGCCGTATAGGCGCTCTTTCACTGACTTTTGACGGCAAGGTAATTATTCCGGATTGGATGGATGAGAAGGAGATTGGCCGACTTGAGATTAGCGGTCATATGACTGCCCAAGAGGAGGCTGCCCTCAAAGCCCGTTTCCCCAACGCCACTATAAGGCGCTGGTGAGGACGAACTGGACCTGTTTGAATTCATAGGTGCGGTGCTCACCGCTGCGGGTTTGGAGCATCAGGCAACCGTCAGGGCGGATACCTTCAATGCGGGCCTCAAAAATGCCGTTTGAATCGCGGAATTTATGGTATCCCTGGCGCCTGTATAATCGTTCGCGGTAAAGTTGATCCGTTTTGTTCCGCAATTCCGTAGTTCCGGCCTCCATATAGCCGATGAAACGCTCAACAATGTCATTGAGCAGAGCCTCCAGGTCAAACTCGCGGCCGGTGATGTTGCGCATTGAGATGGGGTTGGGCGCATCGCTCAGAAACACCTCCTGATTCACGTCAAGCCCCACGCCTGCCACTGTATCCAGTATGCGGTCTCCCTGCAGAGTGTTCTCAATGAGTATTCCGGCCATTTTATAGTCTTTCCAATAGACATCATTTGACCATTTGACTGATACGCCATCGGCATACTCCGGTCCTATAAATGCGATTACACTGTCAGATACTGCCAACGCAATAGCCTCGGATATATAGAACTGCTCTTGAACCTTTATGTTTTGCGGGTGAGCCAGTATGCTGAAAAGCAGGTTCTTGCCGGCCTCTGACTCCCAGGTGTTGCCCTTCTGCCCGCGTCCTGCGGTCTGGAATGTTGCCACTGCAACCTCATAGTCAAAAGACGGATCGCCTCCGCCCAGTTCACGCAGATATGTGTTAGTGGAGCCAATGCTTTCGCTCCTGTGCCATTTGATTCTTGCCATTATTCTACCGGCGGAAAAAACGCCTGCTCAATATGTTCTACCTTAAAATCTCCATCTTGAACCGTGATGGATATGATATCAAACCTGACATCCATGTCAATGCACCTGAATCTAATATAGGCATCGGCCGAATTCACTATCCGCCTCATCTTGCGGTCATCCACAAAACTCCAAGGATCGCCGTAATCAGTGCTGGTGCGGGTCTTGACCTCAACGAATACAACCGTACTATCCTTAAGGACCACAAGATCCAGTTCCTTGTGTCCGCTCCGCCAGTTGCGGTCCAGTATGATGTAACCGTGTCTTTCAAGATAATCGGCGGCAATATCTTCACCTTTTTGCCCTAAAATCAAGTGTTTTGCCATGTTTGTCAGAGTTTATAATGCAAAAATAGTTACATTATCGGGTTATTTTATATCTTCGTACCGATTTCGTTCCGGATATGGAGAAAAAGAGTACCCAAACAAGAAAGGATCGTTACAGTTTCCTGGTCAATCCAGAGGAAAAGCAGACAATAGAGAATTATCTGCGCAAGTACAAGATACGCAACCGCAGCCGATGGATGCGTGAAACTCTGATGACATTCATCATCAGGAATCTGGATCAGGATTATCCTACTCTTTTCAATGAGCAGGAGATGCGTCGCTGACAGAGATGGAAGACCAGGACCTCAAGTTCATGAAGATGGCCTTTGACGAGGCCAAGGCTGCTGCCGCCCAAGGTGAAATACCTGTAGGCGCAATTGTTGTGTGCAACGGCATGGTAATAGCCCGTGCACACAATCTGACTGAGACCCTGACCGATGTCACCGCGCATGCAGAGATGCAGGCGATAACCGCTGCTGCATCATACCTTGGCGGCAAATATCTTGACCAGTGTACTCTTTATGTCACTCTTGAACCCTGCACCATGTGTGCCGGTGCAATTGGCTGGTCACAACTGAAGCGCCTGGTTTACGGGGCCAGTGATGAAAAACGGGGCTACACCCTTTTTGCTCCAAAAGCCCTACATCCCAAAACTGAGGTTGTAAGCGGTGTTTTGGCCGATGAATGCGCCCAGATTGTGCAGGAATTCTTCAGGAATAAGCGATAGTACACAGAAGGAACCGTCCCTACTGCGTACTGCGGTACTTGCCTTCATCCTCATCATCGAGCATGCTGAGGTAACTGGTGTAGCGGGAAATGTGGATTTTACCCTCTTCAACCGCACGCTTTACGGCGCAGTCAGGCTCAGTGGTGTGCATGCAGTTGCCGTAACGGCACTCTGATGAGTATTTGAATATTTCAGGAAAATAGTGGCTTATCTCCTCATGTTCCATATCGAAAGTGCCGAATCCCTTGATACCCGGAGTATCGATAATCCAACCGCCCTCAGGCAGTGGGAACATCTCAGAGAAAGTGGTGGTATGCATGCCGGTGTCATGCTTTTCAGAGATTTCACCCGTACGCTGGTTCAGTTCCGGCAGAATACGGTTCACCAGGGTGCTCTTTCCCACGCCTGAATTGCCGGCCATAAGCGTAACCTTATCCTTAAGCGCAGCACGTACATCATCAACACCGTCACCGTGCAGGGCATCGCATTGCAGGCAGTTGTAGCCTATCTCCTGATAGAGTGAGGTGAGTTCCTTAAGGGTTGCTTTATCTTCATCATTCAGCAGGTCAGCCTTGTTGAACACCAGCGTCACAGGTACGCGGTAAGCCCAGGCCGATGCCAGGAATCTGTCGATGAAAACGGTCGATGTAACCGGATGGTTGACGGTTACCACCAGCATGCACTGGTCAAGATTGCAGGCCAGGATATGTGACTGCTTGGAAAGATTAGAGGAACGCCTGATGATGTAGTTCCGGCGCTCCTCTATTTTTGTGATATATGCCGGCTCGCCCTGACGTGCCGGAGCAAACTCCACATAGTCACCTACGGCTATGGGGTTGGTGCTTTTTATGCCTTTGATGCGGAAAGTACCCTTTATACGGCACTCCTGGTCACGTCCGTCATCAGAACGCACCAGGTAACTGCTGCCTGTATTCCGAATTACTAATCCGCGGTTCATCATACGGTCATGATCTCTTTTTCCTTCTCGGCAAAGAGTTCATCGGCCTTCTTGATGTATTTGTCATGCAGTTTCTGGAGTTTCTCCTCTGCATCTTTCTCTGCATCCTCAGGCAGACCTTCTTTCTGTGCCTTCTTGAGGGTGTCAAGGGCGTCACGGCGGGCATTGCGGATAGAGATCTTGGTGCTCTCGCTGACCTTGCCGCTCTGCTTTACCAGATCACGGCGGCGTTCCTCTGTCAATGGGGGGATAGCCAGGCGGATTACCTCACCGTTGTTCGTGGGCATAATGCCTACTGCAGAGTCAATGATTGCTTTCTCAATGACCTTTATCATATTCTTGTCCCACGGACGGATGGCTATTGTACGGGCATCGGGGGTAGATAGCGCTGACACGTTGTTCAGGGCTACCATTGATCCGTATGAATCCACGCGGATATCATCCAGGATACGTACATTTGCCTTACCGGCACGGATATGTGCGAACTCATCCTCAAGATGCATGATGGCCATTTCCATCTGCTCCTCAGCCTCGCTGAGACAACTGTTTACATTGAACATTTTACTTGACTTTTTTATGGATTGAGCAAAGATAAACCATTTTTATTCAATTAACCATATATTATTAGTAAATTTGCGTCGCCAAACAAGATATGACCTTATGCTGACCGATTGTGCACATATTCTGGACAGTTTTGACACCATCTCACTTGATGAGATGTCATCAATCCGTCTGATGAACAGAATTGACAGCAAGTACCTGGCCAATGAAGAGCAGTTGGCGAGGCTTTTGACGTTGGCTAAGAGTGATTATATGGTCCAGTCTATCAATGGAGTACGCCAGTCAGAGTACAGCACCCAGTATCTTGATGACATGTTCAACACTATGTACCTGAACCACCATAACGGCAGGCTTACCAGGCAAAAGGTTCGTATTCGCACATATGTTGATACCGGTGACAATTTCTTTGAGGTCAAACTCAAGAACAATCACGGACGCACCAAGAAAAAACGTATTCATCTGACCGGTGCCGATACATACGTACAGGACGGGGCGGCAGAGTTCCTTGAGGAACACGGCATGCTTTCCATTCCCTTGAGTGATTTGAAGCCCAAGGTGGCCAATCACTTTAAGCGTATGACATTGGTCAATAATGGCAAAACCGAGCGTCTCACCATTGACCGACAACTCTCATTCCATAACAATGAGACCGGTCTGGACCGGAACATGGACAACCTGGTGGTGATTGAGGTCAAGCGTGACGGCAATACATATTCGCCTATTCAGGACCTGCTGCGTGAACTGCGTATATTTCCGAGCGGATTCAGCAAGTACTGCATAGGAATGGCGCTTACCACTCCGGGAATCAAGCGCAATATGTTTAATGAAAGAATTAGGAAAATAGAAAAACTGACATCAATATGTTTCTGAATTTTTTAACTCCTCTGGTAGGCGGACTCAGTCAACTTGCCGCAGTGTCTGATGAGGCTGATATTTTTGGTGATGAGGCCGAAGGTCTGCTTGCCACAATCGGTACAACTCCGTTCTGGCCTGTATGGTCCAGCATCTGGGAGATGGTAATCCGTCTCATAATAAATGTTGTAACCATTGGAATTATAGTCCATGCTTTCTACTATCCCAAAGCCAAGAGACGTGACTATTACTTTACATTCTCCATCATAGGAGTGAGCATATTCATGCTTATTTACCTGATGGGAGGTGTCAAACTCAAGATAGGATTCGCATTGGGTCTGTTCGCCATATTCGGTATCATAAAATACCGTACTGAGCAGGTTCCCATACGTGAAATGACCTACATGTTCGTGATTATAGCCGTGGCTGCAATCAACGGACTGGCAACCAGCGTAAGTTACTTTGAGTTGCTGGGTACAAACCTGATATTCATAATAGCTCTGGCAATCTGCGAGAACACCAAATGGATGAAGCACGTACCCTCTAAACTCATCAAATATGACAATGTCAAACTGGTGGCTCATGGCAAGGAGGATGAACTCAAGGCTGATCTTGAGAAACGTCTTGGCCTTAAGATAATCCGCGTTGAGGTTGGTAATGTTGATTTCCTCAAGGACTCAGCCATTATCAAGATATACTACGAGCCTATCATGGATGAGTTCGGAACGATTGACTCCGTAATGAAGACCGGAAAACTGAAGTGATGCGTTTCAAAGAAAGAGTCTTTTCATTTATTGCCGTTGCGCTTATTCTGATACTGGCTCAGAGTAATGCATCGGCACAATCCGAAACAGGGTTGTGGGCCGGTGCAGGCCTTAAAAAGGATCTGCCCAAAGGTATGAATGCCGAGTTTGATGCCGAGTGGCGTCAGACAGGTTTCTTTACTGAAACTGACCGATGGTCTGTAGGAGCCTCTTTCAGCAAGCGTCTATACAGGAACAAGGCAAAGTCATTCAATGTGAGGGCCGATGTGGGCTACAAGTTCCTCTCATCATCAAATCAGGCATATACCGTTGACAAGCGTGACCCTGAAGATTATGGTGAGGACCTTGTTTTGGAGGATGACAGGGAGCCTCAGTATTACATTGACAACAGTTATGATTTTAACCTGACCAAGGCCTTTATGGAGAGCCGACATCGTGTATCGGCCTCTTTATCTGCCTCTTTTGAGGCTGGCCGATTTGAGTTCTCGGTGCGTGAGCGTGTGCAATACACCTATTCATGCGGCAAGGACAGCATCAGGGAGAGACACCGCTTTGAAGAGGGTGACTACGATATGGAAACAGGTGAATTCTCTATGGTTCACAATGTATCACTTGCAAGTGTAGGTTCATCAGAAAAGACTTTTTTAAGAAGCCGCATATCAGTTGAATATGATATTCCGCATTTCAAACTGGATCCGTTTGTCTCATATGAGATTTTCTCTGACATGAATGACGGAATGGCATATGATAAGGGACGTGTTACGGCCGGAGCGGGTATTACCTTCAAAAAGAAGCATTCATTCGAATTCGCTTATATCTGGCAGGACCATAGCGATGATGATGAACCTGTCTGTTCAGCAGTAAGCGTCAATTATACTTTCAAATTTTAAAAAGGGCTTGAGGGATTATGAAAAAGATATTGCTTTTGACTGTGGTTGTGCTGTGCGGGATTATTCATGCACAGGACAGGCCTGTCGTATTCTATCAGAATGACGGCACGATCAGGTATGTGGACTGTTCATCGGTTGACAGCGTATCATTCATCCCTAATGCTACTGCTCCGGCTTTCTATGTCAGTGACAAGCGTGTGGCATCATACTCGGTCCGCATGCTTGACCGTATAGAGTTTGAATATCCTGCTGCGGCATCGGCACAGGCGTTTCCGCCTGCTGCGGATTTCAGGAAAGCCATTGACAATGCGGTTGCCCCGACTCCGACAAACAGGACTGAACCTGCCGCTCCCCAAGATGAAGATGACGACGAATACGGTGATTACATTGAAAAGTACTCAATAAAGAACACTCTCACATTTACCTGGTCCGGAAATACGGTTACCAGGTCAGGTACTGTTCCTGCTGATGTTACTGTAACCATAGACAAGGGGCATGTAACTGTCAAGTCAAAGAAGAGCAAGATGAGATACCGTCTTCAGGGTACATCGACTGACGGTTCGTTCAAGATTGCCAACATGAATGTTTCTGCGACCGATGACAACAACAAAAAGTTCATTCTTGAACTGAACGGGGTTGATATTACAAACCCGAACGGCCCTGCCATCAATATCCAGTCTGGCAAGACGGTTCTGGTCAACATGCCCAAAGACAAGACCAACTCATTGAAAGACGGAGCGGTATATACTCAGACAGAGGGAGAGAGCCAGAAGGGAACTTTCTTCAGTGAGGGTCAGTTGGTTTTCAGCGGTCCCGGCACACTGAACGTGACATCACTCGGAGGTCATGGCATATGCAGTGATGACTATATCAGATTGCGTTACAATGTAGGCGAGATCAATATTACCGCAGCAAAAGACGGGTTTAATACAAAAGACATATTCCTGATGTACGGCGGTAAAGTCAGTATCAATGCTGCAAGTGACGGCATCAGCGTTCGCCGCGGTCCGTTTGAACTTTACGGAGGCACTGTTGACATTAAATGTGCCGATGACGGCGTGGTATCAGATTATTTGAATACTGACACCGCTTTTGTAAAGATTGGCGGCGGCAAACTGGATATAACCACAACCGGTGCTAAAGGACATGCAGTCACCACAACCGGTAAACTTGTTGTCGAGAACGGCACGGTTACGGCTTCAACCCAGGGGGCTGCATCAAAATGCTTCACTTCAGGCGGAGATATGACAATTACAGATTCATATATCAATCTGTCAACAAAGGGTAATCCGCAGTTTGATGAAGAGGAGAATGACTGGTCATCGGCAGCATGCATCCGCGCCAAGAGCGGTCTGTCAATATCAGGTTCCAATCTGTTCCTGCTCAGTTCAGGACAGGGCAGCAAGTGCATCAACTCATCATCGGCAGCCACTCTGGGCAGTTCTGTGCTGACAATTGCCGCAAAGGGCTCTGATTATAAGGTCGATGACAACAACAATGTCCGTTCACGTGCTGTTGATGCTGTATCGCTGATCATCGGTGAGGGGACAGACTTGCGCGTAAGTGCCGCCCGTACCGCTATATACGCAGAAAAGAATCTTGAGGTAGCAGGTGGCAATTCATATGCCTATACACTCTCAAATGATGCCAAGGCGGTCAATGCCAAAGAGACATACTTACAGACCGGAGGCCTGCTTATGTCAGGATATTCCGAGTAAAAACCTTGCGTGCATTGAATAAAAAGCAATATCTTTGAAAAGTTGATTCCCGTTCATATGAGAAGGTTTCCGATACTGATTATATCCGCAATGCTGACTGTGCCGATGTTCAGTCAGGATGTGGTTGTGGTGAGTAAGGACAGCCTGACCAAAAGTCTGGATCTTGACAATTTGCGCAAGATTGCATTCAAGGACGGTAATCTTATAACCACATATTCTGACGGATCTACCGTAAGTCTCCAGTTGACCGAGTCAGACAAACTCCAGTTGACAGTTCCTACAGAGTCTGATGTCGAGGCCTCGGGAGAGGAACGCCTTTATACTATTTATGACCTGAGCGGACGTGTTGTCAAGACCAACAAGGAGACCGGTGCTGACGAACCGTTTGACCTGAACGGCCTCTCTCCCGGGATATATTTGCTCAGAACATCCAGCAGTACTATCAAGATTGTGAAATAAAAAAACGAATGCCCGCTCAAATCTGAACGGGCATTCATTTTAATTATGTGCGATTCCTTACGGATGCATGATCTTTATTGGAAGCTTTACATCCGGCTGGTATGCAGTTGTTATCTGTCCTTCAACTGTGCATGCCTTTCCGGTGCTTATTACGGTGCTTTCCTTAACCTTTGACCAGATGGTTGCAGCATCATCTTCCTTAACGCAGTAACTGAAGATTTCAATTGTAAGTCCATCACCATACAGACTCTTAAGTTCTTCAATCATTGCTGCGCTGATGTTGGCAATCTCAATTGTTATACCATTTGCATCATGTGTAATGGTGTGGGTAACCTCCTTGTACTCCTTGAAATATGAATTGTAAACTCTGATGTCAAAATCATCCTGCTCAATTATATCTTCAAGTCCCAGAGGAATATTGATCTTGATGGACTCAACATCGGTTCTGATATGGATGGATGTCTTGATCTCATTCCAGTCATAATGCTCCTGCTGATGAATGTCAACCTCAACGTTCTCAGGAATATTGTCAGGCTCACCAACCTCATAATCAACGATTGTGCCGTTTACATGCCAGCCGTATTTTACGCCAACCTCCTTGACAACATACCAGAGCACGTGCTTTTCCAGATAATCGTCACCTAACTCTATCAGACTGTTTATATCTGCAAGAGCGGCTACGCTTTTTGCATCGGTCTTACCGGTAAGATCATCTTTTTCATCTTCAAGAATCTCTCTTACGAGCGGAGCCTCAAGAATGGCGAACTGGGTCTTAAGACCTTTTTTGTCATAAACATAGCGGAAATAACCAATGTTCTCACCGGTCTTCTTATCCTTTTTGGTGTAGTCAAGATCGCGGTCGTTGTAATGACCGTAAGGATAACTTGTCAATACCTTACCTCTGTTCTTGCCAGGCTTGCCGGCGGAGCGGCCGTAGTAGAGGGCTGAACTCTTGTCGGTATAGTCAGGAATAGAGCGGTCTGCGCGAATTGAAAAACGTGCGGTCTCCCAACCTTCAGGGTCAGCATAAAGCCATTTTAAATCTGAAGCCTTGGTTGATGCTTCCAAAGAATTACCTAACACAAATATCTGTGTCTGAGGTACATACTCATCCTCAGGCTCAGCCGGATTCTGGATTTCAAATGTCGAATCATTTGTGCAGTTAACAAAGAAAATGCTGCAAAGCAAAGTCAGTAATGATAATTTCTTCATGTCCTTTCTTAATTTATTCCTATGTATAATATGTCTAATAACTCCGCAAAGTTAGTCATTATTATTGAGTTGGCAATGCATTGAATTGATTTTTTGTAACTTTGCCGTATGAAAGATTTTGGATTCATACGTGTAACGGCTGCCATGCCCCGTGTCCATGTGGCAAATCCGGCAGCAAATGTACGTGAGATTGTCAGTTTGTGTGAGCAGGCGGCCTCAGAGCAGTCATCTGTAATTGTGTTCCCAGAATTGTGCGTAACAGGTTATACCTGTGCTGACCTTTTCGGGCAGAACTCTCTTTTGAATAATGCAGAGCAGGCTGTTGCCGATATCCTGGCCCAAACCGCCCGGATAGAGGCGATGATAGTTGTAGGCACTCCCGTGCGTTATGCAGGGCGCCTGTACAACTGTGCCGTAGCGATACGTGCAGGCAAGATTCTGGGTGTTGTTCCCAAGAGTTACATGGCCGGTAACAATGAATTCTATGAACCGCGCTGGTTTGCTCCCGCACATGTAATACCCGGAGGCAGCGCCCGCATAAGTTATGCCGGCCAGGATGATATCCTTTTGGGAGTCAGGCAGTTGTTCCGCATCGGCCCTGCTTTGGCAGCCATTGAGATATGCCAGGACCTATGGGTTCCCATACCTCCCTGTTCTGAAGCCGCAATTGCCGGAGCGCAACTGATCCTGAATCTTTCTGCCAGCAATGACTATCTGTTTAAGCATGAGTACCGCAAGCGTCTGGTTGAGACCACATCATCAAGACTCTATGCCGCATACGTATATTGTTCATGCGCTGAGGGCGAGTCAACCACTGACCTGGTGTGGGCCGGTTCTTCACTGATCTGTGAGAACGGTACAGTACTGGCAGAGGCTGAGCGTTTTGCCCGTGGCAGCCGCATGATAACCGCCGATGTTGATGTGGAGCGCCTTGACACCCTGCGTGCCAAGGAGCACAGTTTCGGTCTTGACACTCCCGTTCCTGCCTATATCGTCCAGGATGGCGGAAAGGCTGCATCTACAGATTTTGAAGCAAGCCTGCTGCGCACCATAGAGCCACATCCTTTTGTCCCGCAGGGTAATCCTGATGAACTTGATTTACGCTGCCGTGAGATACTTTCAGCCCAGGTGGCAGGCCTTACAACACGTCTGGAGCATATACGTTGCAAAAAGGCCGTGATAGGAGTGTCGGGCGGACTTGATTCAACTCTTGCGCTGCTTGTTACGGCACTTGCATTTGATACGCTCGGTATTGAGCGTACGGGTATAATAGGTGTAACGATGCCAGGATTCGGCACCACGCACCGCACGCATGACAACTCTGTTGACCTGATGCGTGAACTGGGTACAACCGTGAAGGAGATATCAATTGTGCCTGCCGTCAGACAGCATTTCAGCGATATAGGTCAGGATGAATCCAAACATGATCTCACTTATGAGAACAGCCAGGCCCGTGAGCGCACGCAACTGCTTATGGATATAGCAGGCAAGGAGGGCGGAATTGTGATAGGTACAGGTGACCTTTCAGAACTTGCGCTTGGCTGGTGTACCTACAACGGTGACCATATGTCAATGTACGGAGTCAACGCCAGCGTGCCCAAAACTCTGGTACGCACTCTTGTACGCTGGGCTGCCGATAACAAGTTTGATGCTACGGGTAATATACACCGCACCCTGCTGGACATAGTGGATACCCCAATCAGTCCGGAGTTGCTCCCGGCCGATGCCGATGGCAAGATTGCCCAGAAGACCGAGGATACGGTAGGCCCGTATGAGTTGCATGATTTCTTTCTGTATCACTTTTTCCGTTCAGGAGCAGGGCAGGATAAGATTCTGTTCCTGGCACGCAAGGCATTCAAAGGCTCGTATGATGATGAGACTCTGAACAAGTGGCTCAACAACTTTATGCGCCGTTTCTATCAGCAGCAGTTCAAACGCTCCTGCCTGCCTGACGGGCCAAAGGTAGGAAGCGTCTCTCTCTCGCCGCGCGGTGACTGGAGAATGCCCTCGGACCTGGAATGATACAGTGGAATGAATATGGAAACTGAAAGCATATTATTGCGTCGTTGGCAGGAGAGTGATGCTGAGGCGCTGTTCAAATACGCCAGTGACCCTGAAGTCGGGCCTCGTGCCGGCTGGCCGCCACACAAGTCTGTTAAGGAGAGTCTGGAGATTATCAGAAATGTCTTCAACTCAGAGAGCATGTGGGCGGTAATATGGAAAGAGTCAGGAGAGGCCATCGGTTGTGTGGGCTACCTCTCGGCATCAGCATCGAATCTGAAAATTGCCGATGATCAGGCTGAGGTGGGTTACTGGATAGCCCGTCCGTATTGGGGCAAGGGCATCTGTACTGAAGCGCTTCGGCTGGTTATAGACTATTGTTTCAATGAAAAGGGCTTCACAATGCTTTGGGGCGACTACTTTCCTTCAAACCCGGCATCTGGCCGTGTGATGGAGAAATGCGGATTCGTTGACACCGGCAAGGAGACACTATGCCCCAATCTGGAAGTCGGTTCAGACTGTCCGGTTAGAGTGATGCAATTAAAACCTAAAAGGCAGTAGTTACGGGACGGACCGGCAGGCCTACACATCTGAGGTTGGCTCCATCGGAGTACGCATCGGGCAAAAGGAAAATCATCCAGGCATCAGTGTTCTCAAAGAGTGAACTGGACCAATAGATTCCCTCATCTATAGCGTCATCCAGATCAAGGACAAACTGTTGTTTTACTATGGGCAGGAATATGGAACGGCGTTTGTATCCTTTCTTCTTGCTCTTGATCTTGTAGCCAATGACTCCCTTACGGGTTGTGTAGGTCCAGGTGCAGTTGTAATCAGCCATCAGTTCATCTAACTCGCTTGCGGTCGGCATACGCCATGAACCGCCCCAACGGACTCTGGCCACATCATCCTCAGGTTCCAGAGTGGTTTTGCCATCAACTTGTCCATACTCGGCATCGGTCACATATTTGGAGAATATGATATCCTGATCAGTATCACCATCTTCACGGAACTTGTATGTATGCCAACTGTAAACTGATTTGGGCTCTGTCTCGCCCCATGCATAGGAGTCACCGGACTCCTGAGGTTTTTTAGCACCGATATTGGTTGTGGCCCATTTGACACTGAGTCCCAGGTCAACATATTTGTGGCCGTTCTCATAACCGATGTGCCTGAGACTGCTGCAGGAGATGAATGCTGCTGACAGGGTAATGATGCGGATAAGGACTGTTAATTTTCTCATAAACAATTAATTTATTGCACAAATGTATTGAAATTATTCGTGTTTATGATGTATTTTTGCCACCGCAAACAAGGAGAGAGAAGATTGGTTGTGAAACCGGTTCATCTAAAATTTCAATTATTGGAAAAGGACTGAGAAGGCTGGTTGTGCAACCGGCCTTTTCTATTGTATGGGTGGAGATATCGGAAACATTTGATATTTTTGCAAAAACCTATGTCTAACCTGATAATTGAAATTTCCAGCTTAGCATAATGCACTGTTTTTAGTGCGATTTTTTATAATTCATGCACTATTTTTAGTGCAAAGTGTTATATTTGCAGAAAAATGTACGGATATGGAGAATCTTATCAATACTTTCCGACTCAAACTATCCCTGACCCCCATGGCCTACGTCAGGGAGTTTCACGACAAAATTAACTGGACAAACCGCCTCATCTGCATCATGGGGCAGAAAGGAGTGGGCAAGTCCACCATGATCCTTCAGCACATCAAAAAGTTCGACAACCTGGAGGAGACGCTGTATGTCACGGCCGACAATATGTATTTTTCCGGCCACACCCTTTACGAACTGGCACAGAGCTTCTTCAAGGCAGGAGGAAAGCGCCTCTACATAGACGAGGTCCATAAATACAAGTCTTGGTCCACAGAGATCAAGAACATCTACGATGATATCCCGCTCCTGCAGGTTGTCTATTCAGGTAGTTCCTTGCTGGCTCTGAAGAAAGGCAACAAGGCTGACCTCAGCCGCCGCGCCATCCCTTATACGATGCCCACCCTTTCTTTCCGCGAGTACTTGAACATCAGGAACGGATGGTCCCTTAAGCCCGCCACTCTGGACGATATTCTCCACGGACGTATTGATTTCCCCTACGCAGAGCACAGGCCCCTGGTCTATTACAAGGACTACTGCAAGACGGGATTCTATCCTTATTTTCAGGAAAGTGATGCTCCTATCCGCGTACATAATGCCGTGATCAGCACTGTTGAGGAAGACATCACGGCCTATGCCGAGATGACCGTTGCCGCAGCGGCCAAACTGAAGAAACTGATGTACATCCTCTCCAAGAGTGTCCCCTACAAACCCAGCAACGAAACGCTGGGTCGTGACCTTGGCATCAGCCGCAACAGCGTGCCGGACTATATTGAGTACCTGACCACCTCCGGACTGTTCAACGCACTTCATGAGCCAGGACACAGTGATAACCTTCTCTCTAAGGTGGAGAAACTCTACCTTGGCAACAGCAATATTGCCATGGCGCTTTCTGAGGACGGAATCATCGACTCCGGCAATATGCGGGAGACCAACTTTCTGGTCTGGACCTCTCAGATGCACAAAGTCACTTCATCCAAGATATCGGACTTTGAGATTGACGGCATCACCTTTGAAGTGGGTGGAAAGAACAAGAAGGGACGGCAGATTAAAGATGTAGAGGTAGGTTACTTGGTCAAGGACGACATGGAATTCGCTGCCGGTAACTCTATTCCCATCTGGATGTTCGGCTTCATCTACTAGTTATTCCGTGACACAGATGCGTCCATTTGTGTCATTTTTTGGGGATTATTTCCTATTTTCACGTTAAAAAACGCATATAAAAAAATATTGAAGACACTCTGTCATTACATATCTAAATACATGGCCGTACTGGTGCTGGTGGCATCAGGGGTGGCACTGATGTTTCCCGGTGTGCTTGAACACGTACCAACTACGATCATCAATCCGCTGTTGGGCGTTATCATGTTCGGCATGGGACTGACGCTGAACCTGAAGGACTTTAAAATAGTGTTCAGCCGCCCAAAGGATGTCATTATAGGCTGTCTGGCACAGTTCACCATTATGCCGCTGCTGGCGTGGGGACTGGCAAAAGCTTTCCGACTGGATGAGGCGCTGGCACTTGGCGTGGTTCTGGTGGGCTGCTGTCCTGGCGGCACGGCATCAAATGTGATTACCTATCTGGCCAAGGGCGACCTGGCGCTGTCAGTAGGCATGACTGGCGTTTCCACATTGCTGGCCCCGCTGCTGACGCCCTTGCTGACATGGACACTGGCAGGAAAGAGTGTTGATGTGGATGTGGCGGGTATGTTGCTGAGCATACTATGGGTAGTGATTCTGCCTATTGTCATAGGATTATTGGTAAAATGGATTTGGCCAAAGTTCACGGAGAAAGCTGTTGATTATCTGCCTGCTTTATCATCAGTGACCATTGCCCTGATAGTGGCTATCATTATTGGAGCCAATGCCGATAAACTGATGGCTGGCGGTCTGGTTATTGTTATTGTAGTTGTGCTTCATAACCTATGCGGACTGAGCCTGGGCTATCTGATAGGGCGATTGTTAGGACTTACGGAGTCCAAGAAGCGGGCTATCTCAATTGAGGTGGGCATGCAGAACTCCGGTCTGGCATCGGCATTAGCTACGCTTCATTTTGCCGCTTATCCGATGGCTACTATTCCTGGTGCCATATTCAGCGTGTGGCACAACATTAGCGGCGCTCTAGTGGCCCGGTTTTTTACAAAGAAAAATGATTGACATGTGATGCCGATGGGCACCTTGACATTCCTGTGGTTTTGGCTGTCAAGTAAGTACTTCCCTATGGAAACTGCTATTTAAGGTTATCACCAGTATTTTGCAGGGTTGCAAAATACTGTTTGATGACCCCTGGCCCTGCCACCAACCGTAAGGTTATCACCAAGCATTTCGCTGCGGGAACTACTACCTTAGGTTATCACCAGTATTTTGCAGGTGCTGCAAAATACTGTTTGATGACCCCTGGCCCTGCCACCAACCGTAAGGTTATCACCAAGCATTTCCCTGCGGGAACTGCTACCTTAGGTTATCACCAGTATTTTGCAGGGGCTGCAAAATACTGTTTGATGACCCCTGGCCCTGCCACGGGCCATCAAACAACAAAAAGAGTTTTTGAACTCCCTTGAAAGCAAGCTTTCAGATGATTTCAAAAACTCTTTTTGTTGGTGATCCGCTCGGGGTTCGAACCCGAGACCCCATCCTTAAAAGGGATGTGCTCTACCTGCTGAGCTAGCGGATCTACCTCTAATTGCCGTTAAGCGGGTGCAAAAATATACCTTTTTGCCAAGGTGGGCAAACTTTTTATTTGATTTTTTGGTAAATAAGGGCAAGAATCACTTTTTGACCTCCTCAAAATCAACATACTCGCCATCGGAATCTGATAAAACCTTTTTCCTGGCCCTGTCACGCCGGCGGACGGTCTGCTTGCCTTCTGTATTGTTGATGTTGCTTTTTTCGCCTTTGCGGAATATTCCGACAATGGCTGCAATTATGGAGACCAGTACATCTCTTGCAAATGTCAGTACTGCAAGCAGTACAAACAGCACGATGAACAGTATTATTATCAGTGTTATAATCATTGTAGTCTGTTTTAAGGCATAAAGTCAAAAAACATGCCAAAGAATCAATGACGGCCTTTTGTCAGTATTGACAGGATGATATACCATCCGATAACTGCAGAAAGTCCTTTTTCATGAAGCAGTATAAGGATGACAACAGATACAATAAGAAAGATGAACCTTACCTTGTTGTCTGCCCATTTCAGACTCTTGAATTTGAGTGAGAACATGGGTATTTCACTTACCATAAGACCGGCAAAGAGTATGACCAGCACACCTATTATCCAGGGGGCGTATGACAGGTTTGTCATATCAGCCTGGAACAGACCGCACCAGAACAGGGCGTTGGCGGGGACTGCAAGCCCCAGGAATGATGATGTCTGACGCTCGTCAGTGTTGAACTTGGCAAGGCGAAGGGCTGCAAATACTACAAGCACCAAGCCGATATACGGGTAAAATGATGCAAGTGCAGCACTGGGATAATCAAGGCCGCGCAATGTCATAAGGCAGAGCATTGCCGGTGCAAGACCAAAGGTGACAAGGTCTGCCAGTGAATCAAGTTCCTTACCGATGGGTGAGTAGGCTTTAAGCGCGCGCGCTGACAGTCCGTCACAGAAATCAAAAAGTGCTCCGGCTACCACCCACAACAGGGCGTGCCATGCATCGGCATTGAATGCCGACATTACAGCCATGCAGCCTGAAAGAAGGTTGCAGCATGTAATTGCATTAGGAATATGTCTTGTAATACGGTTTGCCATGAACTTAAGATAGTTTTGCCAGAATAGAGATGTCGGCCGTAACTTTCTGGTTCACTTTTACGCAAACCAGAGTGTCAACCGGCAGGTAAACGTCAACTCTGGAGCCGAATTTAATGAATCCCATGTGCTTGTCAATTTGAGCCTCATCACCTGGCTTGCAATATGTTACCACTCTGCGGGCAAGCGCTCCCGCAATTTGCCTGAGCATGATCTCTTTACCGTCGGCGGTCTTGATTACTACAAGCGAGCGCTCATTTTCCGTGCTTGCCTTAGGCTTGAAGGCTGCATAGAAATTGCCGTCCTGGTGCTCAACCTTTGTGACAGTTCCGTTAACCGGGAACCAATTGGCGTGCACGCTATATACACTCATGAATATCGATACTACAATACGGCGGTCCTTGAAATAGTCTGTCTCATCAACTTCTTCAATGGCTACAATGGTGCCGTCGGCTGGTGAAACTACTACTTTGTCAACGTCATCACTTGGAAAATGCCTGACAGGATTTCTGAAAAAATGAATAAAGAACCACACGAACAAAAGCGTAATGCCCAATGCTACGTATGACCACCATCCGAAAATCGGTTTAATCAGGAATAGTGGCAGGTTAATTACAAAGAACAATATTGCTACTATGGTTAGTGTAGTCTTTCCTTCAGGGTTGATTGTGGTATGTTTTCCGTTATTTTCGGCCATTGCTTTATTATTTATTTTACAAAGATATGGTATTTGCAGAAAGTACGCAATAGGGACGGTTCCTTCCGTGGACGATTTTTTTAAAAATGTCCACGGAAGGA
>JAFZKA010000033.1 GCA_017551925.1 Bacteroidaceae bacterium
AGTAATTAACATTTAAAGATGTAACATTATGTCAGCAAAAACAGAAAGACGAAATAAGATCAAGTTCCGCGTTCGCAACAAGATTTCAGGTACACCTGAGCGTCCGCGTATGAGCGTTTTCAGAAGCAACAAGCAGATTTACGTTCAGATCATTGACGATCTGGCCGGTAAGACTCTGGCTGCCGCATCATCACTTGGCATGGCTAAGATGTCAGGTAAGGAGCAGGCTGCCAAGGTTGGCGAACTTATTGCACAGAATGCCAAGGAGGCAGGTATCACCACAGTGGTTTTTGACCGCAACGGTTTCCTGTATCATGGTAGAGTTAAGGAATTGGCCGATGCAGCACGCAAGGGCGGTCTCAACTTTTAAACTACGATTACTATGAACAATAAAGTTAAGGTTACAAACGATGTCGAGCTGAAAGACAGGCTCGTTGCAATCAACCGTGTGACTAAGGTTACAAAGGGTGGTCGTACGTTCAGTTTTGCCGCTATTGTAGTGGTAGGTGACGGCAACGGTATCATCGGACTCGGTCTGGGTAAGGCCAGTGAGGTTACCGCCGCTATCGCCAAGGGTGTTGAGGCTGCCAAGAAGGAACTCATCAAGGTTCCTGTACTCAAGGGTACCATTCCTCATGAGCAGATTGCCCGTTACGGCGGTGCTGAGGTATTCATGAAGCCTGCCGCTCCCGGTACCGGTGTTGTTGCCGGCGGTGCTATGCGTGCCGTTCTTGAGAGCGTAGGTATTACTGATGTGTTGGCTAAGTCAAAGGGCTCATCCAACCCTCACAATCTGGTAAAGGCTACTCTTAAGGCTCTCTCAGAGATGCGTGATGCCAAGACTGTAGCACAGAACCGTGGTATCAGTATTAGTAAGGTATTTAACGGATAAGGAGGTTACAGATATGGCAAAGATTAAGATCAAACAGACCAAGAGTCGTATTGGTGCTCCCGTGGATCAGCGTAGAACTCTCGATGCACTGGGACTCCGCAAACTCAACAAGACTGTTGAGGTTGAGGACAATCCATCAGTGAGAGGTATGATCAACAAGGTACATCACCTGGTAACCGTAATCGATTAATTTAAAACAGAGAACTATGAAGTTAAATACATTGAAACCGGCAGAGGGCTCAACCCAGTCACGCAAGAGAATTGGCCGTGGACCTGGTTCAGGTCTGGGCGGTACTTCTACCCGTGGTAGCAAGGGTGCCAAGTCACGTTCCGGTTATGCTAGAAAAATTGGTTTTGAAGGTGGTCAGATGCCTCTTCAGCGTCTTGTTCCTAAGTTTGGATTCAAGAACATCAATCATGTTGAGTACAAGGCTATCAATCTGGATATCATCCAGGCTCTGGCTGAGAAGAACAACCTTGAGAAGGTTTCTGTTGCCGATCTCGTAGCAGCTGGTTTTGTTTCTTCAAAGCAGCTGGTTAAGATTCTGGGTAACGGTCAACTCACCAAGAAGGTTGATGTTGAGGCTAACGCATTCTCAAAGAGTGCTGCCGCTGCCATTGAGGCCGTAGGTGGAACTGCTATCAAACTTTAATCGAGATGAACGAAAATGTTCTGAAATATATCCTCATCCTGATAGTTGCCGTTCTGGTTGCTTATGTTGTAATCAAGAACTGGGAAACCATCAAGAATATCTCAAAGATTGAGGATTTAAAGAAAAGACTTCTGACGACCATACTGTTTATTGCAGTATATCGTCTGGGGTCTCATATCCTGCTTCCCGGTATTGATGCGGATATGCTTATCAATCTTCGCAGACAGACCAGTACGGGTCTTCTGTCGTTGCTTGATATGTTCTCAGGAGGCGCTTTCTCAAACGCATCGATTTTTGCTTTGGGTATTATGCCCTACATCTCTGCTTCTATCGTGCTTCAGCTGCTTACCATTGCAGTTCCAAGTTTCCAGAAGTTGCAGAAGGAGGGTGAAAGCGGCCGCATGAAGATCAACCAGTACACCCGTTACCTGACTCTCTTCATTCTTGTAATTCAGGGTCCTTCATATCTGCTTAACCTGCGTCATCAGGTTGGTCTTGATGTGATACCTGTAGAGTGGGGATGGTTTGTAACGACATCAACCCTTATCCTGGCAGCCGGTAGTTCATTCATCCTTTGGCTGGGTGAGCGTATCACTGACAAGGGTATCGGTAACGGTGTATCATTCATCATCATGGTGGGTATCATAGCACGTTTCCCCGCAGCATTCTTCCAGGAACTTGTTTCACGCATGTCATCCATTGGTGCTGCAGGAGGCGGTCTGGTTATGTTCCTCTTTGAGATTGTAGTACTCCTGTTGGCTACCGCCGGTACAATTATGCTTGTACAGGGTGTCCGTAAGGTTCCCGTACAGTATGCAAAGCGTATTGAGGGCGGTCGTCAGATTGGAGGTGCCCGTCAGTATATACCTCTTAAGGTAAATGCTGCCAACGTTATGCCTATCATCTTTGCACAGGCTATCATGTTCATTCCTATCGCAATTTACGGTACAGGTGAGCAGTCAGGTTTTGCATTGAAACTGATGGATACAGACGGTTGGGTTTATAACGTCATTTATGCAGTACTGATCATTGCCTTCACAATCTTCTACACCGCTGTTACGGTTAACCCGCAGCAGATGGCAGAGGATCTGAAGCGTAACAACGGTTTCATTCCCGGTGTAAAGCCCGGAAAACCGACCGCTGATTACATTGACACTGTGATGTCACGCATTACTTGGCCTGGAGCACTGTTCCTGACAATTGTTGCTGTTATGCCTGCGTTTGCACGTATGTTCGGTGTGAACCAGTCATTCGCTCAGTTCTTTGGCGGAACATCGCTCATCATTCTTGTCGGCGTAGTGCTCGATACTTTGCAGCAGATTGAGAGTCATCTTCTGATGCGTCACTATGACGGTCTCCTTAAGACCGGACGTATCAAGGGTCGCTCAGGCTTGAACGCTTATTGATAATATTGAAATGATATTTCTTAAGACTGAAGAGGAGATTGCGTTGATGCGGGCAGCAAATCAGCTTGTCGGCAAAACTCTTGGTGAAGTTGCCAAGTTAATCAAACCTGGCGTGACCACCAATGAGCTGACGCGTGTCGCTGAGGAATTCATCCGCGATAACGGGGCTGAACCCACTTTCAAGGGCTATCCCAACCAGGATGATGTTCCTTTTCCGGCAGCTCTCTGCACATCAGTCAATGAAATGGTTGTACACGGTATCCCGAACGATGAACCCTTGAAAGAGGGTGACATCGTTTCGGTGGACTGTGGAACACTTCTGAACGGCTACAACGGTGATTCGGCCTACACATTTGCTGTAGGAGAGATTTCACCTGAGGTAAAGCAGTTGCTCAAGGTTACCAAGGAGTCTCTCTATCTTGGAATTGAGCAGGCTGTAGCCGGCAAGCGTCTTGGCGATATAGGTTATGCAGTACAGTCTCATTGTGAATCACACGGATATGGTGTGGTACGTGAGTTTGTAGGTCATGGCATAGGTCGCGAGATGCATGAAGATCCTTGTGTTCCCAATTATGGACGTCGCGGTTACGGTACACAACTCAAAAAGGGCATGTGCATTGCAATCGAACCCATGATTACTTTGGGAGACAGAAAGGTGGTGATGGACAGTAATGACGGTTGGGGCGTACGTACCCGTGACCGCAAGCCTGCCGCTCATTTCGAGCATACCGTTGCAATCTACAACGGCAAGGCAGAGATACTTTCCTCATTTGACTATATTGCGCAAGTTTTAGGAGATAAGGAGTTTTAATATGGCAAAGCAATCCGCAATTGAACAGGACGGAACAATCGTTGAGGCATTGTCCAACGCAATGTTCCGCATCCAATTGGAGAACGGACACGAGATTACCGGTCATATTTCCGGTAAGATGAGAATGCATTTTATCAAGATTCTGCCGGGTGACAAGGTCAAGGTAGAGATGTCACCGTATGACCTGACAAAGGGCAGAATAGTATTCAGGTACAAATAAAACATAAGAATATGAAAGTTAGAGTTTCATTGAAAAAGCGTTCAGCCGACTGCAAGATTGTTCGTCGCAAGGGACGTCTGTATTTAATCAACAAGAAGAATCCCAAGATGAAACTGCGTCAGGGATAATTTCGGGTAAACAAACAAAATTTAAATATGGCAATAAGAATCGCAGGCGTTGACATCCCACAAAACAAGAGGGGTGAAATCGCGTTAACCTACATTTTTGGTATTGGTCGCAGCAGCGCAGCCAAGATATTGGCTAAGGCTGGTGTGGATAAAGACATCAAGGCTCAGGATTGGACTGACGATATGGCAGCCCGCATCCGTGAGGTTATTGGTGCAGAGTATAAGGTAGAGGGCGACCTCCGTAGTGAGGTTCAGCTGAACATCAAGCGTCTGATGGATATCGGTTGTTATCGTGGTATCCGTCACCGTATCGGCCTCCCTGTTCGTGGTCAGAGCACAAAGAACAATGCCCGTACACGTAAGGGTCGCAAGAAGACTGTTGCTAACAAGAAAAAGGCTACTAAATAATTGAACTATGGCAAAGAAAACAGTTGCAGCAAAGAAGAGAAATGTGAAGGTAGATGCAATGGGACAGTTGCACGTACATTCATCCTTCAACAACATCATTGTTACTCTTGCTAACAGTGAGGGTCAGGTTATCTCCTGGTCATCAGCAGGCAAGATGGGTTTCCGTGGTTCTAAGAAGAACACTCCGTACGCAGCCCAGATGGCAGCCGAGGATTGCTCTAAGGTAGCATACGACCTTGGTCTGAGAAAGGTCAAGGCATACGTAAAAGGCCCGGGAAATGGCCGTGAATCAGCCATCCGTGCCGTGCATGGTGCCGGTATTGAAGTTATAGAGATCATTGACGTGACTCCGCTGCCGCATAACGGCTGCCGTCCGCCTAAGAGAAGAAGAGTTTAATTTTAAAACGAAAAGATTATGGCTAGATATACTGGACCAAAAACCCGCATCGCCCGTAAGTTCGGCGAGGCAATTTATGGAGCAGACAAGGCTTTCGAGAAGAGAAAGTATGCTCCCGGTCAGCACGGAAACAACCGCCGTCGCAAGACCTCTGAGTATGGTGTCATGCTTGCTGAGAAGCAGAAGGCAAAATATACATACGGAGTATTGGAGAAACAGTTCCGTAACATGTTTGACAAGGCATCTCGTGAGAGCGGCATAACAGGTGTCAACCTGCTTCAGGCTCTTGAGGCTCGTCTTGACAACGTAGTATTCCGTCTGGGTCTGGCTTCTACACGTGCAGCTGCACGTCAGTTGGTAAGCCACAAGCACATCACTGTTGACGGAAAGGTTCTCAACATCCCTTCATATCAGGTTAAGCCTGGTCAGATTGTAGGTGTTCGTGAGCGTTCAAAGTCACTTGAGGTGATTGCTGATTCACTGGCAGGTTTCAACCACGCCAAGTATGCATGGATTGAGTGGGATGAGCAGGCTAAAGCCGGTAAGTTCCTCCACAAACCTGAAAGAGAGGATATTCCTGAGAACATCAAGGAACAGCTGATCGTTGAATTGTATTCTAAATAAAAAATAAGAGGTAAATGGCAATATTAGCATTTCAGAAACCTGAGAAGGTTATAATGGTGGAGGCCGACTCTAAGTTCGGTAAGTTCGAATTCCGTCCTTTGGAGCCAGGATTCGGTATCACCATTGGAAACGCTCTTCGTCGTATCCTTCTCTCTACTCTTGAGGGTTTTGCCATCAATACCATCAAGATAGAGGGTGTCGAGCATGAATTCGCCACTATTCCCGGTGTAAAGGAGGATGTTACCAACATTATCCTGAACCTCAAGCAGGTGCGTTTCAAGCAGATAGTTGAAGAGTATGAGAGTGAGACAGTCAACATCAAGGTTGAGAATACTAAGGAATTCAAGGCCGGTGATATTGGCAAGTGCTTGACCGGATTTGAAGTGTTAAATCCTGAACTGGTCATTTGCCATCTTGATTCAAAAGCTACCATGCAGATTGAGATCTCTATCAACAAGGGACGCGGTTATGTTCCTGCTGATGAGAATAAGGAATTCTGCACAGAGGTTAACACTATTCCAATCGATTCTATCTATACACCTATACGTAATGTCAAGTATGTTGTAGAGCCTTACCGCGTTGAGCAGAAGACTGACTATGATAAACTTGTTCTTGAGATTACTACAGATGGTTCTATTCATCCCAAGGATGCTTTGAAGGAGGCTGCTAAGATTCTTATCTACCACTTCATGCTGTTCTCAGATGATAAGATTACGATTGAGAATGTTGATCTTGACGGTAATGAGGAGTTTGATGAGGAGGTACTGCACATGCGTCAGCTGCTTAAGACCAAGCTTGCTGATATGAACCTGTCAGTACGTGCTCTCAACTGCCTTAAGGCTGCCGATGTTGAGACATTGGGTGATCTTGTTCAGTACAACAAGACTGACCTGCTTAAGTTCCGTAACTTTGGTAAGAAGTCTCTCACTGAACTGGATGATCTGCTGGAAAGCTTGAATCTTTCATTTGGAACCGATATTTCAAGGTATAAATTAGACAAAGACTAACAATGAGACATAATAAGAAATTCAATCATCTGAGCCGTAAAGCTGCTCACAGGAGTTCGATGCTGGCCAACATGACCATCTCTCTTATCATGCATAAGAGAATCGAGACCACTCTGGCTAAGGCTAAGGCCCTGCGTGTTTATGCAGAACCCATCATCAACCGCGCCAAGAAGGATGATACCAATTCACGTCGTGTAGTTTTCAGTTATCTCCAGAACAAGGAGGCCGTAACTGAACTCTTCAAGGAGATTTCACAGAAGATTGCAGACCGTCCCGGTGGCTATCTGCGTATAATCAAGTTGGGTATCCGTAAGAGCGATGCTACTGAGATGGCTTTCATCGAGTTTGTTGATTACGATGAGAATATGGCTAAGACCGTGAAGAAGGCCGCTAAGACCCGTCGTTCACGCAAGCCCGCTGCTGAGAAGGCTGCTGCACCTGCTGCTGAGGCACCTGCTGCCGAGGCTCCCGCAGAAGCTCCCGCTGCAGAATAATTCACGCACGCGCGTATATAAAAGAGGTGGAACCATCCGGTCCCACCTCTTTTGTTGTTCCCAGGTGCGCTGCTGTTCCCCTGAATTTTTGGAGTGTTAGTAAAAAAACCATGGCCGCCCGTGGGCTTGTGAAGAGGCCACTGAAAAAGTCCTTAGGGTATAACAGAAAACACATTTAAATAATCCGCAAACTTTCTCCATTTTTTTTGGTAGTTTGTGGATTGTTTTGTATCTTTATCTTGTTGA
>JAFZKA010000034.1 GCA_017551925.1 Bacteroidaceae bacterium
GCAAAGCGGTCCATACCGATGTACAGGCCGGCCTTCTCACTCAGAGTTCCGTTGTCATTGAATATGTCGATGGTCTCCAGGTTGTATTTCTCACCCAGCATATAGTCATTGACATCATGAGCAGGGGTAACCTTAAGGCAACCGGTACCGAACTCAATGTCAACATAATCATCCTCAATTACAGGTATTACGCGGTTTACCAGAGGTACTATAACTTTGTGGCCCTTCAGCCAGCCGTTCTTGGGATCAGCCGGGTTGATGCACATTGCGGTATCACCCATGATGGTCTCGGGACGTGTGGTGGCCACCACTGCGTAGTAGCCCTTGGCATCCTTATGGACAATCTCGCCCTCGGCACCGGTAGGCTTTACGGTTTCCTGGTCAGTAACATAGTACTTCAGGTAGTACAGTTTGCTGTGCTCCTCCTTGTAAACCACCTCCTCATCACTCAGAGCGGTCTGAGCCTTGGGATCCCAGTTTACCATACGTACGCCGCGATAAATCAGGCCCTTGTTGTAGAGATCAACAAACACCTTGATCACGCTCTCAGAGCGCAGGTCATCCATAGTGAAAGCGGTACGGTCCCAGTCACAACTGCAACCCAGACGGCGCAACTGCTTCAGGATAATGCCTCCGTGCTCCTCTTTCCACTCCCATGCGTGCTTGAGGAACTCCTCACGGGTAAGGTCTGTCTTCTTTATTCCCTGAGCAGCAAGTTTGGCAACAACCTTGGCCTCAGTAGCAATTGATGCGTGGTCAGTTCCGGGTACCCAAAGAGCATTCTTACCCATCATGCGGGCACGGCGCACCAGGATATCCTGAATGGTGTTGTTGAGCATATGTCCCATATGCAACACACCGGTCACGTTTGGTGGCGGAATGACTATAGTGTAAGGCTCACGGCCATCAGGCTCAGAGTGAAATAACTTGCCATCCTCCCAATACTTGTACCACTTACCCTCCACATCGGCAGGGTTGTATTTGCTTGCTAATTCCATAGATTAATACCAAATTCCTAAATTGGCTGCAAAGGTACTCATTTTATATGTATTTTTGCGCTAAAATATAATAATATGCATACACGCGAGGAAAAGATGCAGGCATTCGGACGCCTGCTTGACATAATGGATGAGTTAAGGGAGAAATGTCCTTGGGACAGCGTTCAGACCAATGACTCTCTGCGCCAGAATACCATTGAGGAGGTTTATGAACTTTGCGATGCCATAATGAAGGACAACAAGACTGATATCTGCAAGGAACTGGGTGATGTCCTGCTGCATGTCGTGTTCTACGCAAAGATTGGCAGCGAGACCGGTGATTACGATATCAAGGACGTATGCGATAAACTCTGCGACAAACTCATTTACCGCCATCCCCACATCTACGGAACCACCAATGTAAACGGTGCGGAACAGGTACTCCAGAACTGGGAACAACTCAAGCTCAAGGAGAAAGGTGGTAACAAACGTGTGCTGGCCGGTGTACCCGATGCTCTACCCTCCACAATCAAAGCTTTCCGCATCCAAGAGAAAGCCGCTCATGTGGGTTTTGACTGGGATACACCCGATGGCGCCCTTGACAAGGTGAAGGAGGAGTACGCAGAACTCAAGCAAGAGATTGCAGCCGCCGATAAGGAGAAGGCTGAGAGCGAGCTTGGTGATCTGCTGTTCTCAATCATCAACGTAGCACGCCTCTACAAGATCCATCCCGATGACGCCTTGGAGCGCACCAACAAGAAGTTCATCCGCCGCTTCAACTACGTCGAGGAATCCGCCATCAACCAAGGCAAGCAACTCAAGGACATGTCCCTGGAAGAGATGGATTCCCTTTGGAATGAAGCAAAATCAAAAGGCCTCTAACAACTTCATTATTTTTCTCTTTTTGCTATCTTTGCATTATCTGATACCTGAGGGTGTTCCGCTGGGCATTTGGTGTCAGGTTGGGATGCCCTCTTGTTTTTGGATCCTTTGTTTGACCTATTAATAACCTTTTTCAATATAACTGTATGAAAAACAATAGTAACTTAGAAGACACAAATGACTTTAAAGACCTCATTTACATTGTTCGAGGTGTCCAAGTGATGCTGGATTCTGACTTGGCTGGAATCTATGGCTATTCTACCGGCGCATTCAATCAACAAGTGAAGAATAACATTGAGAAATTTGATGAGGATTTCCGGTTTAAACTAACCAAAAAGGAGTATGAAGAGATTTTGAAATCAAAAAATTTGATATCAAAAATAGAGTTAACCGCCTCGCCTTCAACTAAATGCGACGAGGATAAGTTTTTGATATCAAAAAATTTGATATCAAAAACAGAAACGAGAGGTGGCCGTCAAAAACTACCCTACGTCTTTACCGAGCAAGGAATCTACATGCTGATGACCGTCCTGAAAGGTGAATTGGCAACAAGGCAAACCAAAACGCTTATCCGTACATTCAAAGAGATGAAGGATTTCATCATCGACAACCGTGCACTTATCGGTGGTCAGGAGATTCTTCAAAAAAGGTTTGCACAATTATTGAAGTAGAAGACAGGCAATTATATCATCCAATCATTGACGTTCTTATACTCCAACCTAAACTAATACTGAGCACAAAATGACTCAGTAGGGACAGTCACCATTTGTGTCTCAAATTCCAAAAGATTATTTGTGTATTCAGTTTTTTGCTTATATGTTTGTAAAGTCTTTAAAAAGCTTCACTATGAAAAGATTAGCCTTTTTACTGTTGCTGGCTACATCAATGGTGTGCCAGGCCGAGACCGTCATCAAAGTGTCAATGGACAATGCCATTCAGACCAATAACGGTTATTGGGAAGGATGGGGCACCAGTTTGTGCTGGTGGGCTAATCGTCTGGGCTATAACGAGACACTTACGGCCAAATCTGCCGCATTGTTCTTTGATGCAAAACAGGGCCTGGGTCTTAACATAATGCGTTACAATGTTGGTGGTGGCGATGACCCTACACATAATCATATTACTCGCACGGACAGCGATGTGCCCGGTTGGATGTACATTGACTCCAACGGCGAACGTAAGTATGATTATACTGCCGATGCACGCCAACTGAATGTGGTGAAAGCCGCTATGAAGGCAGCCGGCCAGGATGCCTATCTGGAGATATTCAGTAATTCTCCGCCCTATTTCATGACCAACAGCGGCTGCTCCACCGGTAACTTCAAGGCCGAAGAGAACAACATTAAGGACGATGAATACGATGACTTTGCAGAGTATATGGCTCACGTGGCCAACTATATGACCCGTGAAATGAAACTCAAGGTAAAGAGCGTATCACCCATGAATGAGCCCAATACCAACTACTGGCCTGCTATGAACTACAAGCAGGAGGGCTGCCATATTGATGCGGGTGAGTCTCAGTCAAAACTGCTTGTGCTCACAAAAGAGGCATTGAAACGTTACGGCTTGAATGATATAATCCTTACCACCAGCGATGAAACCAATCCCGGCAAACAGATTGAGGAGATTGAGACACTGACCCCTGATGCGCGCGCCGCGATAGATCGTATAAGCGTTCATACCTATGGAACCAACAGCATACGTGAGATGGGTCAGTTGGCCAAGGATGAAAAGATAAACCTTTGGATGAGTGAGGTTGACGGCAACGGGACAGCCGGGCAGAACGCCGGACAAATGGCCGCCGGCTTGTGGCTTGCCGACAAGATTATATCAGACATAGAGGCTCTTGAGCCATCGGCCTGGGTGCTCTGGCAGGTAATAGACACGCATATATCACGTGATGGCTACAAAGGTCGCAGAGACGGCGGCCCGTTGCGTACACAAGGCGGTTATTGGGGTACTGCCTGTGCCAATCATGACACTGATGAGATTATGCTTACCCAGAAATACTATGCGTTTGGCCAGTTCAGCCGATATATACGTCCGGGTTCCACAATGATATTGTGTCCTACAGAGCGTCGTTCAGGTTGCAAGGCACTTGCGGCCATTGACCGTAAGCATAAGGTCCTGACCGTGGTCTGCACCAACACAACTGATCAGGAGAAAGATATTGAACTGCAGTTTGAAGGTCTGAAAGTCAAAGGCCAGGTTACTCAAATCCGTACAAGCGGTCAGTTTGACGATGGCGAACACTGGGCTGAATCAAAAGGACCAAAAGCGACTGATTCAAAGTTAGATATAACACTGGCTCCTAATTCTGTAACCACTTTTCTGATACGCTGTAAGTAAAATTATTAAGTTAAAATCTCTTAATTACTTGGATAAAAGGTTTAAGAGATTTTATATTTGCAACGCAAGTCAGTTTTACGCTATTGATGGCGTTGCTGACATTGACCTAATTATAGTCCTATAACCAGTTTTTGAAATGAAGACACACCTTTGTTGCTTGTTGAACTCCGCCGGATCAGATTATCCGGATGGGAGTATTTTTTTTGTCCTTTAATACCAGTTGCAAGGCCATGGAAAAAGAGTTGATAAAATGATTTGGAATAGCAGTGATTATTAAACAGTTTAACTCCTGCAAGGTTTTCTGTTTGATCTCTGTTGAAATCTGAATCCTGATTACTGAACTAAAATTTGATACCGCAAAAAAAATGACATGTATCCTTTTTCAATAGATTATGCATAATGAATAGTCTGTTTAAACTTAATTATTAATTCACAATCAACTAAAATTTAAAACATCATGAGAAAAAAAGTAATTGTAGCCGTTGTAGCAATGGCAACGGTAGTCGCAGCAAATCTGTTTGTTATTTCCGCAAAGCAAGGAAATGTGAAATGCCAGAATCTTTTATCAAGTTCGCTGCTGTTGAACAAAATAGCTTATGCTAATGATCCAGGTAGTAACAATCTAGGTATCTATGGGCGTCGTGAGCTTGGCACTGTTTCTTGTAAAAATTATAACGATGGAAAGGTGACAGAAATCCATTATACTGTGTCAAACACTTCTGCCAAATCAAGACAACTTAAGAGTGACTTTAATTTGAACGTAGGAGTTACGGCGCCTTTGACAATGGCGAAAATTCAAGGTGAAGCAGATGCTAAGTGGGGAGCCAACAAAGAGTCTGAGAATTCACTTGCAAACTCATTTTCAGGAGTTTGGGTAATTGATATAAGGTCTGCAACTGGGGTTAAGGTTGCTTGCGATGGGGAAGTTCCTTCAAATTGTATTGAAGATTACGATCCTTGTACAACCTTGTATGCAAGAGCATACCAAAAATTCCTTGACTATTATATTCAATTATAATAAGAATGTAGTATGAGAACGATAAAGTATTGCGCAATAATTATCTTGTCTGTAATATTTTATTCGTGTAACCATTTAGGGAAATCCGCTTCGGCGGATTTCTCAAATGTTATACAGATAAAGTATGACACTGCAAGAACCAAACGTGTTTTGGCTGAAGAGATTGTGAAAAACAGTTTTTTTGTAAAACTAGAAACGGATGCAAAATGTCTGATAGGTAACATTGATAAGATAATCGTTATAGACTCCTCGATAATAGTGGTAGACAAGTATATTGGTAAATCCATATTCGTGTTTGATATGAAAGGACACTTTAGGAATAAAATTTCAAGAGTGGGAAACGCAACAAATGAGTTTATAAAATTGCCGGATGTTTTTATTAACGCCAAATCGGAAGTTTGTTTGGTGGAAAATTCAAAGCATAAGAATATTGTATTTGATATTGATGGCAACTATTTATACTCGGAGGATAATCCTTATCCTAATTTTGAGACAAACTATATTGACGAAGAACGGAGAGTTTTATTCACTGCTCATAATATAGCATTGAATGGTAATAGAAAAGTTGAGAAAACTTGCTTTGTAACTGTTGATAAAGATTCTAACCCTATTTATACATTTGGGGAGGGACCTCATGTAAAACATCCCTCTTTTTGTATGACAAGAGAGAGAAATTTATTCCGTTATGGAGGTAAAGCCTATTGTACTGTAAACTTTGGTAACGTGATTTACGAACTAACACCAGATTCCGTTGCTGCCAGGTATGAGTTGTCAGTTAATCCTGATATTTTGTATGAGCCACTTGATGATGACCTTGAGTCTAGTATGACCATGATTGAAGCAAGGGGAGAGAGTCCTTATTTTTCAGGAGATTTTTTTGAAGGCAATAATTTCTCATGTTTCAATCTCATTTTCCCTTTTACTGAACAAATCAACAGATGGGTGTTTTACAATCACAAAACCGGCTCAGTCCTATCCTTGTTAGACAAGAGTTCTGACCCTATTCTTGATCTTATGAACACTCCGATTGCAATGTGCGGTGAAAACATTCTGGTAGAACCGGTATCGGCTACTACAATTTGCATGATGAAAGAGAGATATGAAAGTAGGGGCATTCATAATGAAAGAATGGATGAGTTGTCCGAAGGTGTCTCTGTTGATTCAAATCCTGTGCTGCTTTTTTATGAAATAGATCTTGGTGAATTATGAAAAAAGTTGGGGTTATATTTCTAATCATATTTGCCGGGATCTTGCTTTTATGCAATATGTGTCTATTGGCTGGTTCTTCAACAGCTATAATTGCTGACTCTGGAAACAAAAGCGTAACACTTACAGACAACTATCAGGGCACTTTTTTAGATGTGTTGCAGAATGACGGGTTGTCACTTGAGAACTTATATGTCCAGAGAGCAGGTGATTTGTCTGTTTGTAAAGTGGCAGACTTGTTCAATGATACCGGTGACAGCGTGCTGATGATATGCAGAACATCATTGATGCATTGTGAGAAATGTGTGGATTATGCCATAGAGAAAGCACTGGAACTTATCAGAAACAAGGAATGCAATATTAAGATGGTTCTGTTTGGCTGTTATGAGAATGTAAATTCTTTAAAGATATTGCAGCAGTCACATCCGATGCTGGATCTTTTTGATATTTATCTGACGCCTTCGGTAATAATGCCTATTGATGAACACGGTTATCCGTATTACTTTACTTTGAATAAGTCATTGATTGTTCAGGATGTCTTTGTGCCTGATTCAAAGGAACCGGTAAAAACAGATATCTATTGGAAATGCATATCCGGAAAATGGGAAGCATTCCAGTTGATCAATTAACCTCAGGATCAGATGACTCCAAGGGATTTGTCAGTCTTGAAAAAGATTGCTGCATGGGCGTTTTGTGCAGTTTTAGCATTCTTCTTTGTCAAGTTGTGTATAATTGAGCGGTATTGTATTGCCAGCGGTTCAATGATGCCTACAATTCAGGTTGGTGAGAAGGTCCTTGTCAACAAGGTCATCTTTGGACTAAGGCTATACAATCCGTACTCAAAAAAGTCAGACAGTTTTGTCAGGCTGAAAGGAATCAGGGATATAGTTCCTAATGACATTATCCTGTTTAATGTTCCGTTCAGAAACACTCCGTTGTATGGAATTGCCATTGATTACAGTGTGAGTTACTGCAAAAGGGTGCTCGGTGCTCCTGGTGACAGGATTGGTGCTGTTGACGGACACTGCTGGAATGACAAGGTGCTAAGACCTGTGGGCGTGCTTGATGAGCAGGAAAAACTGCGTTGGATGTTTGACAGCCTGTTTATCTGGCGTCAAAGTTATGATGTGATACCATTGACACGTGGAGAATGGAATATCAAGAACTGGGGGCCATTGACAGTGCCATCAAAAGGACTGACTGTTGAACTGGACAGTTTTACGCTTGAGTTGTACCGTCAGGTGATAGAGTATGAAACCGATATGTCGTTGGATGAAAATCCTGGCGAATACACCTTTAAGGAGAACTACTATTTTGTTGTCGGTGACAACGCAATGGACTCATATGATTCCCGATATTGGGGATTCATACCGGAGAGTTTTATTATTGGCGTTGTTTGCGGAAAGAAATAGACCCGTTTATCAATTCCATACTTCAAACACCTCAAATTATAATATTTCTATTACATGCATAAACTAAAAAAACAGGAATATTCCCAGTATAGCACAAAAAGGATTGCATCCCCGTGCCATTTTGCAGAAAATGACACGGGGATGCAATCCTTTTTGTGCTATCTGACTTTAGAACTTAAGTGAAAGTCCTACACGATAGCATGAAAAATAGTATGAATAACCAGTCTCTGCAAAAAGTGCCAGTTTATCAATAATGAAGAAACGGCAACCTACAAACTCATTATACATAATAAATGATTCATCTTTCTTGGTTGTACCATCATCAAAACTCCAGGCACCGATACCCAATCCAACTGTTGCATGAACTTCAAATTTTGGAGTGATATTGAGACCGTAAGTAGCACGGGGAGTAATACCAAAAGCAACCTTATGAGCTCCGGGAGTACTGAGATCCATCTCACCACCTACAGTGAAATGTCCTTTCCACCACTCGTCAACAAGTACAACATCGGCAGACACACTACCACCGGTTTCAAGAGCACCGACGTTTGCATTTACAATCACGGTTCCCTTTGACCACTGGGGAGCGAGTTCAGCATTAGCGCTGTAAGAAACAATTGCCAGAGCGGCAACCATCAGAATCTTTCCTAATCTTTTCATATCAGTTAAGTTTAAAAGGTTAATCAACAAATCGACTGCAAAGGTAAGTTAAATCTCTGATAAAATGCGCACCTCCATAAGGCAGTGTGCGCAGTCAAACTTTAAACCAAAACGACGGCCGTCAGAAGTACGCAGGCAGAGCGGTTCTCTTACCTGGGCGTTCTTTTGTGCACTGCTGCGCCTGGTGCAAAGTCCAAGAGCATACTTAATGCAATGACGGCAGAACATTACAGTACCCGCCTGCGGCTGTCTTCTTTCAAATGCATCATCAATACTTGTTACGCCATGGTCCTGGTAAAATGTACGCGCCTGGGCATTCATCACATTTCCCAGATATGTTAGACTGGCCGACGGGTATCTGACCGATATCTCTTTTGCCTTTCCCGGATTGGGCCTGACATATGATTCAAGACGCAGATCTTCCAGTTTACTAGCGGCACTGCGGCGCATATCGGCCAACAACGATGAAGGGACAAAACGCTCACCGTTCATGCGAATAACAACATTCCCGGCCTCAAAACGCGTACCTCCAAGTTTGGACAGTTGGGTCCTGATATTAGCCTGCTGAGGAGTACGGGCATCCTCTTTTTTCCATTCAGTCTCAACTGCTGCAGACAATCCGTCCTGATCAGTAATACTCACCTTGTATCCTTGTTCTGTCTCCTCAAACAGAATATCAGCACCAATCTTTCTTGAGGCCGATTCCTTGGAAAGGATCTTTTCAAACTCCTGATCATAGTTGCGGTAAACCTCTGTTCCGGGCATGACTTGCGGCATATCACCGTCTTCAAGGAACAGGAATATGCGGCCACCCTCAACGCGGTTCACACGGTAGCCTTCAAGTTCACCCTCACGGTTAAAGAAACACAATCCGTCACCGTTATGATAGGCCTTGAAACCTGCCACTGTAATCCAGCCACGGCCAACCTCCCTGACAGTTCCCATCTTTTCACCAATTGACTTGGGAGTACTGAAAGAGTAAATATCATCTGTGCGTCCATGAAGGAAATAATCAGTGAACCCACGGTTGAAACTGCGGTTTACATCGGGAGTAAATGAGGATATGCTGCGGCCCACAGAGGCTCTATACAGGTCACTCCTGTGCTTGCAGACAGACTCAAGGGCCTGATTATAGGCTGCAGTCACGTTCTTTACATAAGATACGTCTTTTAAGCGCCCCTCAATCTTGAATGAACATACACCTGCATCTATCAACTCTTCAAGATACTCCATACGGTTCATATCACGCAGTGAAAGCAGGTGCTTGCCCTTTATTACCACATTGTCATCGGCATCAAGCAGGTCAAATTTCAGGCGGCAGAACTGTGCGCACTCACCGCGGTTGGCGCTTCGGCCAAAGCAGTATTGTGATGCGTAGCACTGTCCGCTGTAACTCACGCATAGCGCTCCATGTACAAAGCATTCCAGTTCAACATCAGGGCAGGCGTTATGAATCTCTGTGATTTCTGCAAGTGAAAGTTCACGGGCCAACACCACGCGGGTAAAACCGCAGTCTGCCAGGAAACGGACCTTTTCAGCGCTGCGCACGTCACACTGGGTACTGGCATGAAGTGCTATCGGCGGCAGTTTCATACGCAATACCGCCATATCCTGCACCAGCAAAGCATCGGCACCGGCCTCATATAACTGCCAGATGAGTTTCTCGGCATCGGCCAGTTCAGAGTCCTTGAGAATGGTATTGACTGTCACATAGACCCTGGCACCATAGAAATGGGCAAAACGTGCAAGTTCAGCAATGTCATCCACGCTGTTGCCGGCTGCCTGACGCGCGCCAAAGCGGCCTGCGCCGATATATACTGCATCGGCACCGTGTTTGACAGCCTCAATTCCGCATTCCAGGTTTTTGGCGGGTGAAAGCAGTTCTATCATTCTACCCTCTTTCATATTTACCAGATACGCACCCTGTTACGGGGTGCAATATACATAGAATCCTGTTCCGTTATACCGAATGCCTCATACCATTCATCAATATGGGGCAGAGCTCCGTTTACACGCAGGCGTGAAAGCGAGTGTTCGTCACTCTTGGTCTGCTGCAAAATCATCTCATCACGACAGTTCTCAGCCCACGTACATGCATAGGCAATAAAGAATCGCTGAAGCGGAGTGAATCCCATCTTTTCCTGAGGGTTATGGTTCTGACAGGCTTCATGAAAAGCCTCAAGAGCCACCGTTAGGCCGCCATGGTCAGCGATATTCTCACCCAGAGTAAGTCTGCCGTTCGCCTTTATGCCCGGCAGCACCTCTATCCCGCTGAACCAGTCAACCAGGACCTTCACCCTGCGGTTGAACCGGCGGGTATCTGACGCGCTCCACCAATTGCACATATTGCCGTTCTTGTCAAACTGACGCCCCTCATCATCAAAACCGTGAGTCATCTCATGACCCATTATGGTTCCTATGGCACCGTAATTGAAGGCATCATCGGCCTCCATATCAAAGAACGGGTATTGCAGTATTCCTGCAGGGAAACATATCTCATTGGTGGATATATCATAATAGGCGTTGATCTCCTGAGGATTCATATACCACTCTGTGGGATCAACCGGCTTTTTGAACTTGCGTTCAACCATATCATTCCAAAAGAAACGGCTTATTGAGGCACTGTTCTCAAAAAGTGATCTGACCGGATCAATCTCCATCTTTGAGTAGTCACGCCACTTGTCAGGATAGCCAATCTTGAACTTGAAAGCATCAAGTTTTTCAAGTGCCAGACTACGGCTTTCATCACTCATCCACTCCTGAGCCTCAATACGGCGTCCGAGAGCGCGTTTCAGGCCATGGAACATCTCAATCATCCGCTCTTTGGCACCAGCCGGGAAGTACTTCTCCACATACAGGCGCCCCATCGCGTCACCCAATGTTCCGTTTACGGCCGATGTAGCACGTTTCCACATAGGTTTGGGCTCTTTCTGCCCACTCAGGGTGCGACCGTAGAAATCAAAATCGGCATCATCGAACTTCTTGCCCAGACGGGTGCCGTTTGAATCCAGCATCTGCCACTCCATAAGAATCTTCTGATCCTCAAGCGGTTCCTCATTGAGTACACGGATTGCCTCAAGAACAGCCTCAGGCTGGCCCACGTCAACCCATTCAACACCGTTCAGGCCCAGTTTGCTGAAAAAGGCATTCCAATCCAACCCCGGCAACTGTTCATACAGTTGGCTTATTGACAGTTTATGGTAGTTACCGGCAGGATCACGCAACTGTACGTTGTTTTTTGACGCACGGGCCAGACGTTTCTCAATGCGCCAGATTATCCGCATGCAACGGCGTGCCTCCAGCCTGCCGTATCCGGCAAGCATAAGCATTCGCACCACATGTCTCTTGAACGCTTTCCTGATATTCTGTGTCTGACGGTCACGGTCTGTATAATACTCCTTGTCACCAAGTGTCAGGCCGCCCTGGCTCAAGCCAACGATATTGCTCTTGCTGTCTTTCAGGTCGGGTCCTATGCCCACATCAAAATAGCCGGTCACCCCGTAAGGGTCAAGTTCCAGCATCACATTGAGCAGTTCCTCCCTGCTGTTTATGGCTCTGACACGTTCCAGATAGGGCTTGATTGGCGACAATCCCTCTTTGTCACGGCGTTCCGTATCCATGACCAGATTATAGAGGGCTGCAATACGTGCGGCATCACTGCCCGGAGCGTTATCCTGAGCCAATATACCGTCTATAAGATCCTTGAGTTGCCGGCGGTTGAGTTCAGCCAGTTCATCATATGTTCCGTAACTGGAAAAATCATCAGGCAGCGGATTGCTTCTAAGCCACCCGCCGCAACTGAAACGATAAAAATCCTGACCCGGCTTTACGCTCCGGTCAAGATTTTCCTCCTTTATTCCGGCATTATCAATCACGAATCACCAGATACTTGCTCTCTTTTCAGGAGCCAGGTAGAGTGCATCTTTCTCTGTAATGCCAAATGCATCATACCAGGCATCAATATGAGGCAGAGTACCGTTAACACGCCAGCGGCTCAGAGAATGAGTGTCGCTCTTGGTGCGGTTACGTATCTCCTCATCACGGATATTGCCGGCCCATACTCCTGCATAAGCCATAAAGAAACGCTGCTCGGGAGTATAGCCGTTCACTGTCTTAAGCGGAGCATCCTTGGTGGCGTTCTTGAATGCCTGATAAGCCACCATAATACCGCCGTGGTCTGCAATGTTCTCACCCAGCGTCAGTTCACCGTTACCATTCAGGTCTGGCAGAACCTTTATTCCGTTGAAATGATCAACAATAACCTGAACATGCTCCTTGAATTTGTCGGCATCACCCTCAGCCCACCAGTCGGTAAAGTTACCGTCCTTGTCAAACTGACGGCCCTGGTCATCAAATCCGTGAGTCATCTCATGACCTATTACAACGCCTATGGCACCATAGTTGAATGCATCATCGGCACTCATGTCAAAGAACGGATACTGCAGAATACCTGCCGGGAAACAGATCTCATTTGTAGTGGGATTGTAGTATGCGTTTACGGTCTGCGGGGTCATGAACCACTCGGTATTGTCAACCGGTTTCTTGTACTTGCGCTCCACTGCGTCCTGCCAGAAGAAACGGCTCATTGCGATATTGTTCTCAAAAAGGCTCTTGGCTGGGTCTATCGTAAGTTTTGAGTAATCTTTCCATTTGTCAGGATAACCAATCTTTACGTAGAATGCATCAAGTTTCTGATGAGCGTAAGCCTTGGTGCTGTCACTCATCCAATCCTGGGCGTCAATGCGCTCGCCAAGAGCAATCTGAAGGTTCTTGACCAGCGTTACCATACGCTCCTTTGATGATGCAGGGAAATATTTCTCAACATAGAGTTGACCGATGGCCTCACCCAACACGCTGCTTACGGTCGATGTGGCACGTTTCCACCAGGGCTGCTGCTCCTGACGTCCGCTCATAACCTTGCCGTAGAAATCAAAGTTGGCCTTGTCAAGTTCAGTGGTGAGCCTTGAAGCGGCATGGTCAATGAGTTGCCACTCCATAAGTGACTTCTGGGCCTCAACAGGCACCTGAGCCAGAATAGCCTCTACCTCATGAATCGGCTCCGGCTGACCTACGTCAACAAAATCACAGTCACCTATACCCATGGCATCAAACATCAACTGCCAATCTATGCCCTTATAATCTTTCTTGAGTTGCTCAAATGACATTTTGTGATAGTTGGCGGCAGGATCACGCTGCTGAACTGCACTGTATGATTTTTCAGCAATGCGGGTCTCGATCAGCATCACATCCTCCATTTTCTTCTGGGCAGTTTTGGCATCAAAGCCGCACAGTGTAAACATGCGTACTATATGTTTTTTGAAAGCATCACGGATAGCGGTAGTAGCCTCATCGGTATCCAGATAATACTCTTTCTCACCGAGTGACAGGCCACCCTGACCTATGCTTACCAGATTAGACTTGCTGTCCATCATATCAGCACCAATGCCTACGCCGAAATAGTTGCCTACAAGACCGTCAAGATCCATCTCAACCATGAGAGGGAACACCTCCTTGCGATCCTTTACAGCCTCAATCCTGTCAATCCACGGCTTAAGCGGAGCAAGTCCCTCCTGATCACGACGTGCAGTATCAAGCACCAGTTTGTACAGGTCTGCTATCTTCTGTGCATTTGAACCGCTTTCGTTGTCAGCGGCCACAATGTCATCAATAAGACCTTTCAACTGCTTACGGTTATCCTCGGCCAACTGGTCAAAACTGCCGAACCTTGCATACTCGTCAGTAAGCGGATGTGCGGCATTCCAACCTCCGTCTGCAAACTGGAAAAAATCATCACCGGGTACAGCGTTCGTATCAAGATTCTCCAATTTGATACCAATACCCTGTTTGTTGTTGTTACAAGACATCATAGTCATTCCTGCAATTGCAATTGTGAATAATGAAATCCTATTCATAAAATATCGTTTTTAAATACTCTCTCCTTCAATCATGGCCTCCTCCCAGCGCTCCTCGGCCTTGGCAAGATCATCCTTAAGTTTGCCGTATGCCTCAAACATGGCCTGGTTCTGTGCTCCGCCGGGTGTTGCAAGCCACTCTTCAATGTCCTTTATCTCTTTCGATATGCGCTCCACCTCCTTCTCACACTCCTCAATGCGTTTCTGAGCCTTGCGCTTGCGGCGTTCCTGCTCCTTCTTGGCCTCATAGTCCTCTTTTCCGGCCGATGCCTTATCCTGCTGCACCTGTACCGCGGGTGCTCCTTTCATGCGGCCTATGTCTGCAAGATTATCCAGGTTCTTTTTCTGGAGGAAATCATAGATTCCGCCCAGATGCTCACGTACCGTGCCATCGGCAAACTCATAGACCTTGCTTACAAGCCCGTCCAGAAACTCACGGTCATGGCTCACTACTATGACAGTGCCGTCAAATGCCTGTATAGCCTCCTTAAGCACATCCTTTGATGCCATATCCAGGTGATTGGTAGGCTCATCAAGGATAAGCAGGTTATTGGGCGTAAGCAGCAGGCGTATCATGGCCAAGCGGCTGCGTTCACCGCCTGAAAGCACCTTGACCTTCTTCTGACCGGCCTCACCGCCGAACATAAATGCACCCAGGATATCGTTTATGCGTGTACGTATCGGTCCTGTAGCCACATTGTCAATGGTATCATGAACTGTAAGTTCATCATCAAGCAACTGTGCCTGATTCTGGGCATAATAGCCAATCTGTATGTTATGGCCTATGGTGAGCGTTCCGTCAAACGGTATCTCTCCCATGATGCACTTTACCAGTGTGGTCTTACCTTCACCGTTCCGTCCCACAAAAGCCACCTTCTCACCACGTTTTATTGTAAGGTCAACTCCGCTGAATACCGTATGGTCACCGTAACTCTTGGCTACGCCTTCACAGATAACGGGATAGTTGCCGCTGCGGATGGCGGGCGGGAACTTAAGACGCATGGTCTTGTTGTCCACCTCATCAATCTCAATGGGAACAATCTTCTCAAGCGCCTTGATGCGGCTCTGCACCTGAACGGCCTTGGTGGGTTTGTAGCGGAAGCGCTCTATGAACTCCTTGGCATCGGCTATCTCCTTCTGCTGGTTCTCATAGGCACGCAACTGCTGTTCACGGCGCTCCTTACGCAACTCTACAAACTCATTGTACTTGACCTTATAGTCATATATCACGCCGCACGATATCTCTATGGTGCGTGTAGTAACGTTGTTTATGAAGGCGCGGTCATGGCTGACCAGAATGACTGCGTTGCAGCGTTTGGCAAGGAAATCCTCAAGCCACTGTATGCTCTCAATGTCAAGATGGTTGGTGGGCTCGTCAAGCAGCAGCACATCAGGGTGACGCAGAAGCAGTTTGGCCAGTTCTATACGCATTCTCCAACCGCCGCTGAACTCACTTGTGGGGCGGTCAAAATCATCGCGGCGGAATCCAAGACCCAGCAGGGCCTGCTCCAGTTCAGCCTGATAGTTGCCGCCGCCCATCATCTGGTAGCGTTCGCTCTCACGGGTAAAGCGGTCTATGAGAGCATGATACTCCTCACTCTCATAATCAGTCCGCTCCACCAACTGGTTGTTCAGTCTCTCTACCTCAGCCTGCAGGTTATGCAGATCCTCAAAAGCGGTTTCAGTCTCCTGTCTTACAGTACGGCTATCCGTCAGTTTCATAACCTGAGGCAGATAGCCTATGGTCATCTCCTTAGGTATGGAAACCGTGCCCGATGTAGGTTGTTGCAATCCGGCAATAATCTTAAGCATGGTCGATTTGCCCGCACCGTTCTTGCCAACCAGGGCAATACGGTCCTTGTCACCTACCACGTAGCTGACATCATGGAACAACGGGCGAGCCCCGAACTCAACCTTCAGATTTTCAACTGAAAACACGCTTCCTTATCAGATCAGGCGAACAGTTTTGCAGGATAAACGCCCTCTTTTACAAGTTCAGCAATCTTATCTACAACACCCTGACGGTCATCAGCATATGTAACGCCGAACCACTTTGAAGTGGTATCCAGAACCTCAACTGTTGCCGTACCGTTGTTTATGAGTTCATTCACCATGAGCGGAATGAAATACTCTGACTTGGGAACGTTGATATTGGCCTTGAGCCAGCCCTTGAAGAAATCCTCTGAATATTTCATATAGTCAGGAGTGAATCCCCATACATTCATTGAAACGGGAGTGTTATCCTCAATCTTGACCCAATCCTCACCGTCCTTGTAGCATACACCGTTTTCGCGACGCAGAATCTCAGTGCGCTCCACAACGGTTGTCAAGTGACGTTTCTCATTCACCTCACATACACCGCGTGAAACCTTACCGTTCTCGCTGAGGGTGTTGGCTACACGGAAACCTACCATTGAATAGGTATTCTTTGATCCTTCAGGCAGTGAACTCAGGAACTTGCCCATTACGGCAAAGCAGTCGCGGCCGTAAAAGTCATCGGCATTGATTACACAGAAAGGCTCATTGATTACATCCTTTGCCATGAGCACTGCATGGTTGGTACCCCACGGTTTGGTGCGATCCTCGGGGCACTTGAAACCCTCGGGCAGGTCATTAATGCTCTGGAACACCACCTCAGTCTGAACGTGTCCCTCATATTTCTTGAGTACCAGACGGCGGAAATCATCCTCAAAGTCCTTGCGGATAATGAATACCACCTTACCGAATCCGGCGCGGATAGCATCAAACACTGAATAATCCATTATTGTCTCACCATTGGGGCCAAGAGCGTCCAACTGCTTGAGTCCACCGTAACGGCTGCCCATTCCGGCAGCTAAAACAACGAGTGCTGGTTTCATAATTATACCTGTTTTGAATAATGTCCTGTTTTAATGTGCAAAGGTAATACTTTGCTGTGATTTTTTGATACGTTGGGGTTGGCTTTGGCGTTGGCTTAAAAAACTATTATATTCGCAGTCAATATAAAGAAACAGAACTATGAAAAGATATCTCATCGGAATTCCGTTTATCATGGCATTGCTGTTTGCCACCAACTGCAAAAACTCCGGCAACAAATCATCTGTTGAGGAGACCGATGCCGACACAATCATATTGGATGCAGACCAGTATGTACGTTTTGAAACCACAATGGGCAACTTTACCATCAAACTTTATCGTGAGACTCCGCTCCACCGTCACAACATGGTACGCCAGGCCCGAAAAGGATTCTATGACGGACAACTCTTTTTCGGCGTTCAGAAAGGATTCAAGATCCAGTGCGGTGACATCAAGTCAAAGACCGCCAAACCCGGACAGGAGATTGGTATTGATGAAAAAGATGACACCATTGCATCAGAAATCAATCCGTGGAAATTCTATCACAAACGCGGAGCAGTCGGACAGGCCAGTACCGCTCAGTTCAGATGTTCCACAAGCCAGCAGTTCTACATAATAACCGGCAAAAAGAGCAAAGCATCTGTGCTTGAAACCCAGGAGAAAACCATAAACAAGCGCTATCGCAAAGAGGTCAAGGATTCCCTGACAAAACCGCACTCCAATGAGGTACGCGAATGGCAGAAAAAGAAAGAGAACAAAAAGATTACCCAACTTAATGACCAACTGAACAAGCAGACCGATGCCATAATGAAAACCCGCCCGGAATTCAGTTACTCAAAACAGCAGACAAACGAGTATCTGAATGAAGGAGGAGCCCCCACCCTTGATGGCCTGTACACCGTTTTCGGTGAGATTATTGAAGGATTGGATGTAGTTGAGAGTATCTCAAACGTAGCAATTGACGGTCGCTATCGCCCCACAAAAGACGTAAAGATCATAAAGGCATACGTCCTTGAAGAACCTGCTACAGATCAGACACCTGCTCCTTAAAACTCTGCCATAGTTGATCCTGCGGCAGTGGTGCCTTTACATCAATCATTTCATGTGATACAGGGTGCTCAAAAGTGACATGGAAAGCATGCAACGATATGCTTCCGTCAGGATTTGAACGCTCCGCCCCATATTTGAGATCACCCTTGATAGGGCATCCCATCTTGGCCAACTGGCATCGTATCTGATGGTGACGTCCGGTAAGCAGTTCCACCTCAAGCAGATGATAGTTCACGGAACTTGCTACAACCTTATAGTTCAGGATTGCCTGTTTGCTGTTAGGAACCTCCTTGTCATATGCGTAGGAACGGTTCTGCTTTTCATTGCGCACCAGCCAGTTCTCAAGCCTGCCCTCAGGTTCCTTGGGCTTATTCTTTACGATAGCCAGATAACGCTTGTCAACACTGCCAACCCGGAACATCTCATTAAGCCGCGCAAGCGCTTTGCTGGTCTTGGCCAGCACCACTATTCCGCTTACGGGGCGGTCAAGCCGATGCGGCACACCAACAAACACATTGCCGGGCTTGGAGTATTTCTCCTTAAGATATGCAGCCACAGTCTCCGACAACGGGACATCACCCGTCTTGTCACCCTGCACTATCTCACCAGCCCGCTTGGCAACAATAATAATATGATTATCCTCGTATAAAGGTATCATTACATGCTCATTCCGCCATCAACCTGCAGCACCTGTCCGGTTACATAAGAACTGTCATCGGACACAAGGAACAGAGCAGCCTTGGCAATCTCCTCAACCTGAGCACCGCGCTGCAGAGGAATTGATTTGCACCACTCTGCCAGTTTCTCCTCAGGAATCTTTCCGGTGGTCATCTCAGTAAGAACAAAACCCGGGGCAATTACATTGGCGCGAATACCACGTGATGCCATCTCCTTGGCCACAGACTTGGTGAGTCCAATCAGACCTGCCTTTGATGCAGAATAGTTGGTTTGACCCGCATTTCCATGCAATCCTACAACCGATGAAACACACAGAATTGAACCGCTGCGCTGACGCATCATCTGCGGAGTACATGCCTTGATAAAGTTGAATGCTGATTTCAGGTTGGTGTCAATAACCTCATCCCACTGCTGCTCGTTCATGCGCATCATCAGTCCGTCACGTGTAATACCTGCATTGTTCACCAGAATATCTATACGGCCAAACTCTTTGACCACATCCTCAACCATCTGAGCGGCACCCTCAAAACTTGATACATCCACACGGTAACCCTTGGCTTTAATACCATTCGCACCAAGTTCCTGTTCCAAAGCCTGAGCCTTTTCAACACTGTTTATATACACGAATGCGATATCTGCACCCTCAGCCGCAAAAAGTTGAGCCATAGCCAGACCTATTCCACGGGTTGCTCCTGTAATGAGCACCGTCTTTCCTGAAAGTTTTCCCATTATATGTTTATTGTTTATTTGATTCTGAATTGTATCCGAGCGCACCGTAAATAAGCCTGCGGGCCTCAAAACGGATCTCCTCACGGGTATTACCCTGCCAAAGTTTTCCTCTGATATACGGTGCCTCAAATCCGCGCATGCAGTTATGCATAATCTCTGCGGTACGCCTTACGCTGACCACATCAAACACTCCGGTAGTTTTGCCTTCGGATATGATATCCTGAAGCATCTGTTTCTGTTTCAAGTCAAAGGCCTTACGGAAATGCTCCAGCCCCCATACGTTTCTGAAAAAACCGGACCTCAAAGTACCGTTGCTGTCAACTGTCTCTTTGATAAGTCTGAAATAGCCGAATATGAACTCCACTATTTTCTGCTGAACCGGAAGATTCTGTTTGGATATATCTGATAGTTTCACCAGCACCTTTTCGACCTCACTGTTTATCACTGCCTGATACACCTCAACCTTACTCTCAAAATAAGAATACAGAGTTCGTCTGCTCAGGCCTGCCTCATCGGCAATATCAATCATCGTAGTCTCGTCATAACCCTTTCTGATGAACAGGGTCTTGGCGGCATTGATAAACTGATCTCTTGTCTTGGTCTTATCCATTCTTGAATGAAATGATTACAAAAGTAATATTTTGTTGCACATCAACCAATTCAATATGCACAAATTGATTGACAATGTGTATTTTTTAAGGCAAAAGAAGATATGATTCAAATAAAACAAGAATATTCTTGCAAATCTAAAAATAAAGGGCTACCTTTGCACTCGCAAAAATGAAATCGCGGAGTGGAGCAGAGGTAGCTCGTTAGGCTCATAACCTAAAGGTCGGGGGTTCGAATCCTTCCTCCGCAACAAAATAAGAGGTCCGATTTGGACCTCTTATTTTGTTGCGGAGGAAGGATAAATCCTTATTTTATTTCGCTATCGCGAAAGCGCTCACTACGTTCGCTTGGCGGCCCTCCGGGACCGCTCTCACCCTCCGGGTTCGCCCCAATAGTTGTACATTTATAAAACAAGAGGTCCAAATCGGACCTCTTATTTTGTTGTGGGGGAAGGATAAAATACCTTCTTACTTATGCTTTGAAATCTGTTGATTTCAGAACCAGCATAGCCTCTGGCTCAGGGGCTGCATCCTCTTTGAGCTGCTCCTTTTTGGCCTTTTGCTTTGCATCATAGTTGAAGTACTCTACCTTGGTTATCTTGTAAAGCAGATTTGAAGTGTAGAGCGTCCAATATATGATGAACAGTATAAACAACCACTTCAATACTTGCTTCCAGAACGGAGTCTTGTCAGCAAACGGATCGGGCTCTGCCTTAAGAGGAGCCTTACCGACCTCTGTCAGAGTTGCACCGAATGAGATATTGACCTTAACAGAGGCGTTGATTGCCCAACCGTTGGCATTAAGCAACGGAGACAGGTTACGCTTACGCAACTTGAGCCATGCCAGAATCATTGACGGGCCTGAAATTACAAGCATGATAACAGCAATCAGAATCAGCCACTGATACAGTTTGAAATCAGCCAAAGACTTAGCCACAGAACTCAATGCCACGCCAACACCGGCAACTGCCATGCCGACAGCAGCAAATATACCGGCAAACTTGGCAATATCAAACGGCTGTTTCTTTTCAGCAGGTGCATCAACCTTGGCAGTCATATCAGAGGTCACCTTGCTATCCTTCTCGGCAGCCCTCTTCTCAATAGTACTTTCAATATAACGACCCAGCTTGTTGTACGGAGCCCAGAATGCCTGACGGATACTGATGGGGTTCTCTACAATCTTGAATACTGTTGCATCCCACTCTGCGCCGGCACGATCATAGAACAGGCCATGCTTGCCTTCACGCAGATCAGAAACATCGCCATCGGTCATGACAGCGGCGATAATCATGGTTGCACCGGTAATCTTGTTGATACAGTTGCAATAGAGGATATACATTCCGCTAAGACTTGTCGATGCATTATGCGGTCCCATATCAGGCACCTTGAGGCAGAGTTCGCAGCAACGCTCATCAATATAGAGTTCACCAGCCTGGAATATTGCCTTGCCCTCAGGATCGTAGAAATCGCGGAATGATACAAAGTTGCAAAGGAATGTGTAGAAATCCCTGTACAGGTGGAGCAGTTTGTTCACCTCATCAATAGAAACTGATTCTGACTCAAGAGCCTTGTCATCATCCACCAACTTCAGCAGTTCTGCCTTCTGGTCTGCCTTAAGCAAAGCCTTGACCTCATCCAGACCTAAGCCCTCTACCTCTGAACCGGCTTTACTGCCCAGCCATGCCTCATATGCACCGAACTTGGCCAGAACAGACTTCCACTGGTCTTCAGTAATCTCCTTGGCACCCTTGAAATCCTTGTCAAAGACAAGATTCTTAAGGCTGGAGAATGTTGCCTGCCATACAGGATTGACTCTCTCATCTATCGGAAGTGTACCGTTTGCCGTAATGCTTGCCAACGGGTACTGTGAAATCATATCATCACATGCAGAGAGATCCTTGTCGCTGATTGCTTCAATGCGGCTAACCGACACATCCAGAGCCGATGTGCTGTCCTTGCTGAAAGCAGCCAGTTTGCAACGCATGAAATAGTCTGCAACCTTGGCCTTGATTGTGTTCACTGCTGCATAAGCATCGGCAGTACCGTCACCATACGGGAATATGGCATCCTTATCATCATCGGCAGCCTTTTTCCAGGCAGCAAATGAAGCAAGAGCGCCATAGAATGCCTCTATCAGATCTGCGTCAATTCCGGGCAGTCCGCTACGGTCAGCCTTGGAGCCCATAGATGCTATGCACTCTGCTATTGTTTTCTTAAGAGCCTCATTGTCAGTTGACTGCTCTGTAATAATACCGTCACCGTTAAGAGCGGTCTTGGCAAAAATAGCAATGCTGTCATCGGTATCGGCAACTGAAATGCTGTCCTTCTTCAAACCGAGATTTGAAAGAATCTGTTTTGCCGACGCCAACAGTCTTTTGCCGTCCGGATTCTCTTTATTAAAGGCTGACAGGGGGAGTACATCCTCTTTCTTTAAAAGCATATCAGGATCAGTAATAACCGATGTTATCCACTGGGCTGCCTGTATCACCTCATTGACATGGATTCTTCCGTCATTATCGGAGTCAAGCATTTTCAATGTCTTGGCATCAAACTCAAGTCCTGATACCGGTGAACTCAATACTGTCCAAAGTTTCTGGTCCAGTTCACCAAGATGCTTAATATCTTCACCGCTCTTGATATTAACGCGGTTCTTTCCACCTATCGTGGAAAATTTCCATTCATATTCGCCCATAAGCATATTTATTTTTAGTCCAATATCATTTTGAGCCTCAAATATAACGAATAATACAGTAATTGTTCACAAGTCACATTCAAAAAAAACATACCTTTGAGCAATTGAACAAAGCCTATCGGGCCAACATATTTTTAATGCAATGAGAATAATCGCATCTATTTTGGCACTCGCACTTGCAACAAGTGTTTTTGCCCAACAGGAAATCCGTCTTTACGATGGTATAGCCCCCGGCAGTGAGGGAGTACAGGACAATGAACGCATACAGCGCGGCCCTGACGGAAACATCCAAAGCATATCAGGCGTAGTAACACCCTCAATAACCGTATTCCTGCCCAGTGCCGACAAAGCCACAGGTACAGCCGTAATTCTTTGCTCCGGCGGTGGTCTGATGTCACACTCATGGGGCACCGATGTCATCAATATGGCCCGATGGCTGAATGAGCGCGGCATAGCTGCCATCGGCCTTAAATATCGTACCCGCGTTATGGGCGGCGGTCCAGGAATGGGCGCAGGCCGGCCTATGGGTGGCGGTGCCGGACGTCAAGGCGGACTCAGCGCCACAGTTACCGAGTTCTCCAAGATAACAAAGTCAAATGCCAATCCCGACACATCAGAGGGAGGTGTAAAAAACATAGACAACGCAATTAATGATGCCCTGCGCGCCATGGAGATTGTACGCGAGCATGCTGCAGAATGGCATATTGATCCCAACAAGATAGGTTATCTGGGCTTCTCTGCAGGCGGCGGAGTAGGAATAGGTGCAACAGTCCGTGCCGATGATGCACACCGTCCCGCCTTTATGGCAACCATCTACGGTCCGTCACTGATTGATGTCGATGTTCCACAGAACGCGCCAAAACTCTTCATTGCCACCCGTGGTGATCACCACAACGTAGCTGCAGGTCTTGTCTCCTTATACCTTGATTGGAAACGCGCCGGAGCCAATGCCGAGATGCACCTCTACGATGACGGCACCGGCCCCTTCGGTCCCGATGACATAGGCAACACCAGCGGCACCTGGCGCGAATCCTTCTACCGCTGGCTCACCTTCAACCACTTTTAGTACAATTGGGGATACAATTGGGGACAGTCCCCAATTGTACTTTTTATCTTTATTGGGAGCAACGCAGGACTGTCGGGTTGGGGAGTAAACGCTCCACGGCTACGCCAGACCTTTACGGACCCTAAACGGCGAACTTCTCCATCATAGCCACCTACGGTGTCTATTCGTCGTCGGACAGGCGCCGTTTTTAACGGGATCCTCCCAAGGTCTGGCGCTTAACGCCGTGTCACTGATACTCCCCAACCCGACAGTCCTGCTCCTGCAAATCGCAAACTTGTCCGCATTAGGAATGGTTCCTACTGCGGACACAACGCAGGTGCAAACGTATTGGGGCGAAGTGAGTATGCGAAC